>JBPCNO010000023.1:0-17908 GCA_051001135.1 Acidobacteriaceae bacterium | reverse complement strand
CCAGCAGCGCGGCGATGAGCAGAGCGGCGAGAAGCCGCATCGAAGTATGCAGGAAGGGGTGCTCGAAGATTGGCAGGCTGATGCTCATGAAGACCGTGCAGGCGCCGAGCTGAAGCACAGCGAGCGCGGCAAGCGGCGTGCGTGGAGAGTAGTGCGCCAGCGCCAGCATGTGCAGGGCGAATCCGAAAGCGCAGCCCAGCGTGAGCCAGTCACCCGTGTTGATGGTCGCGAAGATGGACCGCCATGGAGTGTGCGCCGGCGTGGTCAGCAGCACGATTCCGCCAAAGGCGATCACCGCGCCAGTGACGGCATGCCAACCAGGGCCGTGCATGCCGCGTGCGCGCAGCACCGGCACGGCGGAGAGCAGCGGCACCAGCACCACTACCAATCCAGTGATGAACGCAGACTTCGCCGGGGTGGTGCGGGCGAGGCCCGCAGTCTGAAATTGATAGCCAAGCGCAAGGCAGAATCCGACCACTGCTCCGGCAACGAGGTGAGCGCGGCGAAGGTGGCGGATTTGCCGGTGATAGATGGCCGCAAGCGCGACTGTGGCAATTGCCATGCGGAGGAGATTGAAGAGCAGCGGGGAGATATCCGCGAGTGCGTCCTTGACCAGCACGAAGGTCGCGCCCCAGACGATGACCACTGCGAGGAGCAGCAGGTGAGCGCGCGCGGAGCGGGATAGGAGAAGCGATCGCATGTGTAGATTTTCCAAGTACGGTGGGCCTTGAGCGAGTGTTGGCCGCAACACGCTCGATCTCTGCACTCTTACTTCTTTGCCCCGGTTTATTTCGCGGCCGTTCTGGTGGAGCACCAGGTGTTCGACCTGACCGTTCGCGTTCTTGAAAAACTCAAGCTCTGCCTCGGCTACTTTGTAGAAGAATCTGCTTTGCGACTCTGCATCAGAAGCTTCTTGCTGGATCTGGATCTGTTTTTGGCGACTCGCTAATCGAGTCAGCGACTACCCAGGCCGCTCCAATCAAAGTTAAGTTCACCGCATTGCCAGCCCAATCCATATGCACGGCCGGATGGGCGAAGAGCTTCGGCGCCCATACGAGAGCGCCGAAGGTGATAAGCATCGCGGTGAGCAATCGGGAGGCGAGAACAGCCTGAATTCCTGAAAGTATGGATATGGCTGCAAGCAGAAAAGCAACGCCGGTCGCTAACGCCCAGAACCGTTGTCCGGGCGGAATCCACTTCGGTACCATGCTGGCCGTCTCCGAGGTATAAAAGAAGTGCGCCAAGCCGAATGAAACGACGCAGATTCCATACAAGAAACGACCGATCTGAGCCGTTCGGATCGCCCACACCGTTCTGGGCGGCGCTAAAGCTGCGTAAATGAGTAGCCCCGCAGGCACCAGGGCAAACTGCTCGATCAGTCCAGCCCACGTGCCAAAGATGCGCGGAAACCCAACCACGCGAGGCACCCAGAGCAAGGCAGACATGAAATAGAGGATGATCAGAACCAGAACACCGGCCTGAGCTGTCCGGCGCCATTGAACCGCCGCCCCTCCTGCAAGCAGACAGACAGCGACGATATACGCAAGTGCCGTGCGATGGGGAACGCTAGCCGCCACCGGCTGCCAAACATCCGCGAAATCTCCCCATACCAGTCCGACGAGGCCAAGCGCGATGGCGGCCAATCCATACACATGCCTGCCGAGATTCGGTAACACTCTGCGATTTGACATTGGCGACCCTCGTTCTCTGAACTAGTAAGCCCTCTGGCCTAGTAAACCCTCTGACCTAGTAAGCCCGGGCGCCCGAGATATAGACCGGATGCCCGTCCATCACGGTGCGCAGCACCTTGGTGCCGAGGATGTCATGCGGCGGGATACGCGTGAGATCGCGGTCGAGCACGATGAAATCGGCGACGAAGCCGGGTACGAGTTTGCCTTTGTAGCGTTCGCTGAACTCAGCGTAGGCGGATCCTTGCGTATAGGCGTAGAGCGCCTGCTGGATAGTGAGCTTCTCTTCGGGGAAGTAGGTCTGTGTGCCGGCCTCGTTCATACGTGTGATGGCGGCATAGATGCCGCGGAAGGGCGTGATGGGTTCTACCGGATAGTCGGTGCCGAAGGCCAGCGGAACACCGTGATCGAGGAAGCTCTTCCAGGCATACGAGTAGCGGGCGCGTGCGTGGCCCAGGCGCTGTTCGGCCCAGGCCATGTCCGTGAGCAGTTGGCTGGGCTGCACGGATGCAATGACGCCGAGCTGCTTGTAGCGATCGAAGTCTTGCGCATCCACCACCTGCGAGTGCTCGATGCGCGGGCGGGGAATGCACGGCGACCCGGGCGTGCCAATAGCCGGAGGCGCGCAGTTTCGGTTCGGAGCGACCGCGAATGCATTGAGCGCCATACCTACCGCGCGGTCGCCGATAGCGTGAAAGCCGACCTGGAAATCCGCGGCCGCGCGTTCCTTGGTCATCTTGTCCAGCTGCGCCTGCTGGTAACGCGGAATGCCGGAATTGCCCGGGTCGTCCGCATAGGGCGCGTTGAGCGCGGCGGTGCGCGAGCCGAGCGAGCCATCCATGAAGCCCTTGAGCATACCGGTGCGCAGCAGGCGGTCGTCCGCGGCGTGCGCGGCGCGGTGTGCCTTCAGCACATCGACCGGATCGTTGAAGGTCAGCCACTCGGAGACGCGCGTGGGAAGATGGCCCGCGCGCTCCATCTCTTCGTAGACCAGGAAGTCATCCCACGTCGAATAATCCTGCACGCTGGTGACGCCGTGCTGCGCCGCATCGGCGAGCGCCAGCTCCAGCGCGCGTTGCCGCTCGGCATGCGTCGGCGGCGGAAGGATTTTGAAGATCAGGTCCATCGCGGTATCGCGGATGATGCCCGTTGGCTGGCCGCTCGTATCCTTGTCGATTTTGCCGCCCTGCGGGTCCGCCGTCACTCTCGTGATCCCCGCAGCTTTGAGCGCGGCCGTGTTGGCAACCAGGATGTGGCCGTCGACGCGGGTGAATGCGGCTGGATGCTCGCCTGTGACGGCGTCGAGATCGGCGCGCGTCGGCGTTTGCTTGCTGGCCCAGATCGTATGGTCCCATCCGCCGCCCTGGAGCCAGTGTCCGGGTGCGGCACTCTTCGCAGCCGCGGCGATGCGCTGCTTCATCTCGGCCAGGGAACGGCTGCCGGTCAGATCAACCGAGAGCTTGCGCAATCCCGCTTCGCCCGTATGGGTGTGTGCATCGTTGATGCCGGGCATGCAGAAGGAGCCGCCGAGGTCTACAAGCTGCGTCTTCGGACCCTTCAGCTTGAGTATCGCGGCATCGTCGCCGGTAGCCGCGATCAGCCCCTGGCGGATCGCCAGCGCGCTCACCCGCTGCGGTGCAGCCTTTTCGAGATCGACGCCCGTCAGGATGTTGCCGTGATAGTAGATCGTGTCGGCTGGCGAGTTCGCAGGCGTCTGTGGAGCAGGCTGGGTCTGCGCGAGCAAAGCGAAGGAAGAGGTACCGAGGGCGGCCATGGCAACGAAGAGCAAGCGACGCATACGCCGAAGTCTACCAGCGGGACCTGCCGTCCAGGCAGACGCGCTTCGCGCAACAGCAAAGGCAAAAACAATGGGTGCCCCATCCTGAGCTTGCGAAGGGTGGGTTCATACGAGTACGTCGACCGGTTACAGGTTCTCAGCAGGCTCTCCGCAGCGTTCAGCGGTGGCCAGAACCAGCAGCAGAATGCGTTTCAGCGCGAGCTCGCGCCCGGTCGGGTCGTACCACTCATTGCGGGTGTGGATGCCACCACCGTCGCCCCCTGCGCCCAGGCTGACCGCGGGAATGCCGAGCGAGAGTGGAATGTTCGCGTCGGTTGAGGCGACGCGCGTCTCGGTGCGGATGCCCAGATGGCGATCGACGGCGCGTAAGGTCTGCGCCAGGGCGGAGTCGTCCGCAAGACGTCCGGCGGGCCGGTCGCCGATGTTCTCGATGGTGAAGTGCGCGACCTGCTGTTTGCGGCGAGCAGAGCCTGACGTCGCTGCCGCATTCGCGCGCAGCACGGCATCTTCAACCGCGCGATGCAATTCGACCTCGAGACGAATGAGCTGCTCGCTGCCGGTGGATCGAAGGTCGAAGCGGGCAGCGGCGCGTTCCGGGATGGCGTTCACTGAACTGCCGCCTTCGATGGTGCCGACGTTCAGAGTGGTGCGCGGGGCGGTGGGCAGTTCTTCCGACAATTCCAGCGCCGCCAGCCTCGCGATCGCTTCACTGAGGATAGCGATGGGATTGGGCGCGCCGGCATCGGTCCAGGAATGGCCGCCCGGGCCGGAGACGGTGACCAGAAAACGCCGGCTGCCCAGCGCCTCGGTGACCGCGACCTCCGATCCAGCCCCGTCCAGCACAATGTTGGCGACGATCATGTCGCGCCAGGCGGAGTTCTGATACAGGTAGCGCATGCCGCGTAGGTTTCCCTCGCCCTCTTCTCCCACATTGCCGATGAACAGCACGCGGCAGGGCAGATCGAAGTTCGCGTCGAGCAGCGCCGCCGCAATGGCCAGCAATCCAGTGACGCCTGCGGCATTGTCGCAGGCGCCGGGCGCGACCAGCCGCTTGCCATGGATCTGCGGCTCGATGGAAGTGCCAAGAGGAAAGACAGTATCGATGTGCGCGGAAAGAACGAGTGTGGCGCGTTCCGCTTCCTCTCTATGGGAGGGCTCAGGTTGCTCCGATTGCGGCAGCAGGCCGAGCACGTTGCCCTCGCTGTCGATGGAGGTCTCGCATAGACCCAGTGCCTGGAATTGCGCGAGCAGCCACTGGGCTCGGGGTCCTTCGCCGAAGGGGGGCGCCGGGATGGCGGTGAGCCCGCGCTGCCAATCCAGAAGCCGGCCGTCGTTCAGGTGAAGGAAGCGAAAGGCTTGGTGCACGCGACGTTGCGCGGCCAGTTGGCCGATCTGGGCGAGCGTCGAGTGAGCGCGGAGAGTGGGCATCGATGGTTCTCTTGGCAGGGTAGCATCCGCCTGCGTTCCCAGGGTTCAAGGCGACGGCCATGGGCAGGATGGCGCTTCACATGGATAGGAGACGGAGTGCAGAAACAATCCTCGCGCGGGCGCGGTCGCGCCGGCCGTCGATCGATCCCGCGCGCCGAGGATGGCAGCAATGCTGTCCGGTCTCCGCTGTCCCCGGCCGATCTCCAGGAAAGTTCCCACCAGGTTGCGCACCATGTGGTGGAGGAAGCCCGTGCCGCTGATGGTATAGACCAGCAGATCGCCCTCGCGGCGCCAATTGGAGGCGACCATGGCACGGACGTTGTGGATCGTGGCGTCAGCCAGCATGCGGTGTGCGCGGTCCGGATCCACAGCGGCGAAGGAGGTGAAATCGTGTTCGCCCAGGATGCGCGGAGCGGCCGCGGCCATCGCATCGATGTCCAGCGGCCATTGGGTTGAGTAGACATAGCGGGCAAGCGTCGGTGGACAAATCGGGCCCTGGGAGATGCGGTACTCATAGGTCTTCCCCAGTGCGCTGTGGCGTGCGTGGAAGTCGTCGGGGACGATCTCGACGGACAGGACGCGAATGGCAGCGGGAAGCGTGCGGTTGAGTGCGCGCAGCAGATTGCCGGGCGGGATGGCCGCCTGCAGCGCCACACTGGCAACCTGCGCCAGTGCGTGCACGCCCGCGTCTGTCCGGCCGGAACCTTGCGGAAGGACCCTCTCGCCGGTGATGCGTTGGAGTGCCCCTGCCAGTTCACTCTGAATAGTGCGATAGCCCGGCTGTACCTGCCAGCCGTGGAAGCCGGTGCCATCGTAGCTCAGCGTCAGCTTCCAATTGCGCGCTGGCGGGAAGTCGGGCGTCAGCTCCATCTGCTCGAAGAGGATAGATCATTTCCCCCGGTTCAGGAGCAACGGTTGAGATGAAGGGTTCAGGATGAAGGCCGGAGCACGAAGGCCAGCGGAAGCGGTGAGATATACTTCGGTTTCTGTCTGCTCAATCACGGCGGGACGTTTGCAGAAGGTTTCACGGAACGGCAGGCGACGCTCGGACGTATGAAGCAGTGCCGGTTCCGATCGGCCGCCTGCAGGGGCCAAAGTGGAGCCGATGCATCCAGGCCGCTGACCTGGCGAGGGGCGCGGCTCCGGCATGTGTTGAGCTTGCGTGAGCAGTGAGGGCGCGGCAGGTCTTTGCGTCCGTAAGCTGCGTCTGTACGGATGACAGCAAACGATGGGGGCGAATGGTGCTTTCTTTTCACCGAAGGACGAATGAGTTGTGGGTGCACGAGGCGGGGGAACGGAAGAGGCGAAATGAGACGCCAGTCAAGGCCGATCGAACGGCCGGCGACGCAAGCAAACGGGCCACCGTGTGGACGGTCATTGCCACGCTCACGCTTTCCTCGCTAACGCCCTTTGTGCCCCTGGCCGCCGCGCAGCAAGCCGGTGCACCGGCTAAGATCTCTCCCGGAGCGGCGACTGCCGGTCTGCCGCCCGAGCCGATCCCGAACGCCACGCTGCCGCTCTACATGCGCCCGGGTCCGCGCGATTTCAGGCAGCCGCGCTCTCATTTTCCCAATCCCATTGCTCCGTATCTTTCCAAGTCGATCGGCATACCGCGGGTGACCAATTCGCCGCGGCTGCAGGATCTGCTGCGCGATGGAAAGATCTACATGAGTTTGGGCGACGCGATCATGCTGGCGCTCGAGAACAACTACGACATCGCCATTGCACGCTACAACCTCGATATCGCCGATACGGATATCCTGCGCTCGAGGGCGGGTTCGAACCTGCTCGGTGTTGGCTCGGGCCTGGTCACCGGAACCATCGGTGGCACCAGCACGACCCTTTCATCAGGCGGCGGTCCGGGTGGTACGACCGCTGGAGCATCGGGGGCCGGTGCGGGTTCTTCAGGCCTGGTATTGACCACGAACGGAGCCGGACCACTGCCGGAGCCGTTGGATCCAGTGCTGACGGGCAATATCCAGCTTGAACGCGCTCGGACGCCGCAGGCAACGACCTTTCTTACCGGAACCAACAGCCTGACGCAGAACACGGACTTGTACAACTTCCAATACAACCAGGGCTTCATCACCGGCACGGCCCTCTCGGTCGGGTTCAACAATAATCGGCAGACCAGCAACGATCTTAATTCGAATTACAGCCCCGCACTGCAGTCCACCATGCGTGCGCAACTCACGCAGCATCTCTTGCAAGGCTTCGGCACCGGGATCAACGGCCGCTTCATGGTGCAGGCGGTCAACGACCGGCGCATCACCGACTCCGCCTTCCGGCAGCAGTTGCTCTACAGCATCAACCAGGTGGAGAACATCTACTGGCTGCTGGTGAGCGCGTATGAGAGTGTTCAGTCGGCACAGCGCGCGCTGGATCAGTCCACGCAGGTGGCTTCGGACGACCGCAAGCAACTGGAGATCGGCACGCTTGCGCCGCTCGATGTGCTCAATGCGGATAACCAGGTGGCGAGCGACAAACAGACGCTGATCACCGCGCAAACCAATCTCGAGTACCAGCAGTTGGTCATCAAGCAGGCGGTCTCGCGCAACCTGAACGACCCCACGCTGTCGGCCGCGCCAGTGGTCCCTACAGACCGCGTCTCGCTGATCGAGATGCCGGAGGAGACCGCGACTGTCGAACAGCTTGTTCAGCAGGCGTACCAGAGCCGGCCTGAGATCGAGCAGGCCGTGCTGAACCTGAAGAACGATCAGCTCACGCTGAAAGGTGTGAAGAATGGTCTGCTGCCGACGGTGGACGTGTACGGGTTCTACGGCGCGGCGGCACTGGGCGGCAGTCAGAATCCGCTGTGTGGGCACGGCGGCTTCATCGATCCTAGACAATGCCCTGTGCCCACGGTCGGCTATAGCACTACGTTCACCAACCTCTTCAACAGCAGCAATCCGGATAAAGGTGCCGGCGTCAACATCACGATTCCCATCCGCAACCGCACTGCCCAGGCGCTGCAGTCCCGTTCGCTGATCGAGTTCCGGCAGGACCAGATGAAGCTGGAGCAGATCTACACGCAGATCCGCATGCAGGTGATCAACGGGCAGTATGCGCTGACCAATGATCGCGCGGCGGTGCAGGCGGCGATGGCGACACGCGAGTACAACACGCAGGCGCTCGATGCCGAACAGAAGAAGTTCAGGTTCGGCGCATCGACCACCGCGCTTGTATTGCAGCAGGAGCGCAACCTGGCGGCATCGGAGAATACGGTGACCGGGGCGCTTGCGACCTATGCGCGCGACCGCGCTTCGCTCGAGCAGATCCTGGCAAGCACGCTGGACAAGTACGGCATCAGCATGGGCGATGCGGTCTCGGGTAAGGTGAATCAGCAACTTTCGATTCCCGGTCTCGAAGCCGCCCCGCAAAACGCTCCGGCCGCAGGTGTGCCCTCACAGCAGCAGCAGCTCCATCAAACGCAGCAGGCGCCGGCCAAACCGCCATCGGTGATGCCCCAGACTGCGCCGCCGACGCCACCGCCAGCGCCGGCGACTCCGCCGGCGACTCCGCCCCAGGCACAGTAGGCCCGTGGGGCGTCCGCGACTCGCTGGGTGCCCCATCCTGACCCGGAGCGTAGCCGAAGGGGAAGGGTGGGAGGCCACCAACACCGCGGGTGCCCCATCCTGACCCTGAGCGCAGCCGAACGGGCAAGGGTGGGAAGCCACCAACACCGCGGGTGCCCCATCCTGACCCTGAGCGCAGCCGAACGGGGAAGGGTGGGAGGCCACCAACACCGCGGGTGCCCCATCCTGACCCTGAGCGCAGCCGAACGGGCAAGGGTGGGAAACCACCAACACCGCGGGTGCCCCATCCTGACCCGGAGCGTAGCCGAAGGGGAAGGGTGGGAGGCCACCAACACCGCGGGTGCCCCATCCTGACCCCTGAGCGCAGCCGAATGGGCAAGGGTGGGAAACCGCGACGCTTCCCCTAGCGTGTCACCTCTTTCCTCTCCCGCTATCGCTGGACTACCGGACCCGGCGTGACCATCGTAACTTTCCGCTTGGCGTATCTTTACCCTTGATCCGGTACTCTGGGAATACATGCCGCTTTCAAAGCTGTATAGCGGCGCGGATCCTCGACTTAAGCCGTTTGTTTGCAGGAATTTGCCCGTAAGTCCAATCGATGGAGGAATTTAGCCCGATTGCCCTGGGGTAATCCCTTTCGCAAGAGGAATTTAGCAGATTCATATGGGGGTATGGGGGCTGTCGAATTGCGTCTATGGGTTGTGCTTTGGCTCTGCGAACGGCGTGAGTTCTGCAGCCTCCCACCCTTCCCCTTCGCCTACGCTCAGGATCAGGATGGGGCACCCGGATTCGTGTCCTTTGGCTAACGCTCGGTGACGCCTTCGAGCAGGGTAAAGAACTCCGGGAAGGAGATGGCGACGGCTTCCGCGCCGTGAATCTCGCTCTCGCCAGTCGCGCGCAGCGCCGCGATCGAGAAGGCCATGGCGATGCGATGATCGCCGCCGGAGTCGATCTGGGCGCCGTGCAGCGATTGCCCCCCCGGTACGTCGAGGCCGTCTTCGACCTCCATGACCTCGGCGCCCATGCGGCGCAGGTTTTCAGCGACCAGCGCGATGCGATCCGATTCCTTGACCCGAAGCTCACGCGCATCGCGAATGCGCACGCCGTGGCGGGTGTACGGAGCGATGGCGGCCAGTGCCGGAAGCTCGTCGATGAGCTGCGCTGCCAGCGCGCCCGCGATGGTTGCGCCGGAGAGCCCCTCCTGCGGCGCTTGAAGCTGCACCGTGCCGACCAGTTCGCCGCCTTGTTCCTCCAGGTCGAGAACACTGGTGCGCGCGCCCAGGGTGCCCAGAACATCCAGCAGAGCGGCGCGCGTGGGGTTCAGGCCGAGGTCCTTCAGCACCAGGCTGGATTCGGGAAAAAGAGCCGCGGCGCAGAGGAAGAAGGCAGCGGAGGAGAGGTCGCCCGGCACCGTGGCGCGGATGGCCTGCAGCGGCTGGCCACCGCGGATGCTCACCGAATCGAGCGTGCGATCGAGGCTCGCTCCGAAGGCGCGCAACGCTAATTCCCCGTGGTCGCGCGTGCGCACGGATTCGCGCACCGTGGTGACGCCCTCCGCCTGCAATCCGGCGAAGAGCACAGCCGTCTTGACCTGAGCACTAGGCACAGGCGTGGTGTAGTCGATGCCCTTGAGATTGCCGCCGCGGATGGTCATGGGCGCGTGGCCCTCCGTCAGGCCGATCTGTGCTCCCATCGCGCTGAGTGGCGTGCGGATGCGCTCCATGGGACGCCGGGTGAGGGAATCGTCGCCCACCAGCGTATAGACGTTCGGCTGCGCGGCGAGCAGGCCGGACAGCATGCGCATGGTCGAACCGGAGTTGCCGCAGTCCAGCGCAACCTCCGCTGAGTTGAAGATGCCGGAGCAGCCGGTGATGGTCACGGCATCGCCCGTCCGCTCCACCTTTGCGCCCAGAGCCGCAACGCAGGCCAGGCTGCTGGCGCAGTCCGCGCCGGCCGAAAAATTCTCCAAGTGGGTTGTGCCTTCGGCGAATGAGGCCAGCAGCGCGTACCGATGCGAGATGCTCTTATCGCCCGGCAGGCGCAGGCTGCCTAGCAGGTTGCGCGCGGGTGCGATGGTCTGAATGGATACGGACAAACGGGGGCTCCTGGTTGGGGTCTGCTCTCAGAGTAACGGAGCAGGCCTGGAGCTTCATGTTTTTACGGGGTGAAAAACAGACGCAGACCAGTGCGGCCGTCATGCTGAGCGCTGGCGCGAAGAATCCAAGTTATCGGGGGCTCGCTATCGATTCTTCGTCGCTGCGCTCCTCAGAATGACGGGGCCTGAGATTGTGCCGTTTGTTTCAGGATGCAGCGTCTTCGCCTGCGTTGCGTACCTTGAGCACGATGAGGGTCTCATCGTCGAAGCGCTCGGCTCCATCCTGAAAGCGGCTGACTTCGGCAACGATCTCATCGGCAATCTGCGTGGCTGGCCGTTTGTAGTGGGTCTGGACCAGCGCGGTTAGCCGCTCCGTACCGAACATCTCGCCTGCGGGATTCTCCGCATCGGGGATGCCGTCGCTGAAGAAGACAACGGAATCGCCCGGTTGAGTGGAGAGCGTGAACTGCTCGTAGGTCGCGTCACGGAAGAGTCCCAGGGGAAAGCCCTCGGCCTTGATCGTTTCCATTTCACCGCCGCGGCAGAAGAGCGGCTGGACGGCGCCGGCGTTGGCGATCTCGATGGTCTGGCCGGCATCGTTCCATACCGCGAAGACCATGGCAATATACTGTGCATCCACGCGCCGCTCCTGCAGGGCATCGTTGAGCAGCTTGAGCATGTCTGCCGGATGCGGACACTGGGGCGCGGCGGCGCGCATGATGCCGCTCACCACGGCGGCGTAAAGCGCGGCGGGCGCGGCCTTGCCGCTGGCATCGCCCAGCGCGATACCGGTCTGGTCGGGGTCATAGCGGAGGAAGTCGTAAAGATCGCCGCCGATGGTGCGGGCGGGCAGGAAACGTGTCGCGAACTCCGCATTGGTATGCTCCGGGCGCTTCTGCGGCAGCAGCCGCAACTGCACTTCGCGCGCCATGTCCAGATCGTGCTCCAACCGCTGCTCCTGTTGCGCCACGCGTTGGTAGAGCCGGGCATTCTCAATGGCGATGGCCATCTGCGCGGCCAGAGTCACAAGTGTGCGCTGGTGATCTTCATTGAAATAGTTGGTCCGCGTGTGTTCGAGGTCCAGCACCCCGATCACCTTGTTCTTGTAGATCAGGGGCACGGCCAGCTCGGAGCGTGTGAGCGGGTTGACGAGAAAATAGCGCGGGTCCTTGCGGACATCCTGCGAATGCACGGGAACGCGGGTGCGCACGGCAGCGCCTACCAATCCGCGGCTGAGGGGCACGCGTTCGTTCGGCTGGTATCGTTCGCCGAAGCGCACGGCGAACTGCGTCTCCAGCACCTGATCCCGCTCATTCAGCAGCAGGATGGAAAACATCTGGTAATCGATCAACCGTCGCAGCACCTGACCGACGCGCTCAAGCAGCGCGTCGAGATCGAGGATGGAGCTGATATCGCGGCTGACCTCGGTGATGACGGCGAGAGTTTGCGCCTGACGCGAGACGCGGGTGTAGAGCCGCGCATTCTCAATGGCGACGGCAACGCGCGACGCCGTCAGCTCGAGCAGCCGCAGTTGCTCCTGTTGGAAGTAGCCGACCTCCTCGCTCTCGATATCGATGACACCGATGACGCGGTTCTTGACCACCAGCGGCAGGGCCAACTCCGAGCGGACCTCGGGATTAGCGGCGACGTAGTTTTCCGCGCTGCGCACGTCATTGACGAGCACCGACTCTTTGCGCGCGGCGGCTTGCCCCACGATGCCTTCGCCGATGCGGATGCGCCGTCGCTCCATCTCGGCGGTGTGGCCGATCTGGAAGCGCATGCGCAGGTCGTTGGTGCGGTCATTCACCAGAAAGATGGCGAAGATGCGGTAATCGATGACGGCGCGGACCAGCTCCGCGGTCTGGTGCATCAGCGTCTGCAGATCGAGGGTGGCGTTCAGGGCATTGGCCAGACGCATCAGGAACTCGAGCTGAATGGGGTCCTCGCGCACGCGCGCCTGCGCGAAAGCCTCGTGGGAGACCGGGCGGTAGTCGCCTTCGAAGATATCGGATTCGAATTCCGGATTCTCTTTGACGACCGGTTCCCGATTGGCCTGTTGGTTGGCCTTTTCGCTGGGCTGCTTTGGATCCAAGACGTGCTCCGCGTCCCGTCAGAAGGCTCGGGGACAGCCGGTGTCATGATAGCGCAGCGGGGGGCGATCGGACGCTCGATGCAGGTGCTGCCGGAGGTGCATGGGGTCCCAAAATTCGGGATGCTAGACGGGCAATGCCTCCAGAATACGTACACTCGCGCTCGATCCGATGCGGCTCGCACCGGCTTCGAGCATCATGCGGGCGTCCGCCAACGTGCGGATGCCACCGGACGCCTTGACGCCGCAGCGGTTGCCGGCGACACCTCGCAGCAGCGCGACATCGTCGGGGGTTGCGCCGCTGGCGGAGAAGCCGGTGCTGGTCTTGAGGAAATCCGTACCAGCGGCGATGGCGAGTTCCGAAGCGCGCAGTTTTTCTTCAAGCGAGAGCAGGCAGGTCTCCAGGATCACCTTGACCCGTGCGCCGGCGTCGCGCGCGACTTCGACGACACAGTGGATATCGGCCTCCACCTGCGCGTTCATGCCGCTCTTGAGCATGCCGATGTTCAGCACCATGTCCAGATCGCGTGCGCCGAGCTTGACCATCTCCCGCGCTTCGTCCCGCTTGCTGATGGAGAGGTTTGCGCCCAACGGGAAGCCGATGACCGTGCCGACGGGTACGCCGCTGCCTTCCAGAACGGAGGAGGCGAGCGGCACCCACGCCGGGTTCACCATGGCGCAGGCGAAGCGGTGCTCGCCGGCCTCATGGCAGAGCGCGATGATGGCGTTGCGGGTAGCATCCGGTTTTAACAGCGTGTGATCAAGCACCGCAGCCAGGCTGGCGCGGGAGGCAAGTGCCCTTTTGGCACATGCAGCCGCGTCATAGTCGTAAGGGGAACGTATCTCGAGTTCTTCTGTGTTTTCGATGACCTTCATGATTGTTCCTGATTCTGGTACACGCATACGTGATTGGCTCTACAACTTTCCGTGCAGTGGAGTGGGGTCGGTGACGGACGATCTTCCGGTCGGGGCAATCACGGACCGAGGTATTCAGCCATGCTCGATCCGTTCTGGGGGAAGGATGCAAATGTCAGGCAGATTACGGTACCGTTCTGCGTAGTCCATTCCATAGCCGACGACGAAGTTGTCAGGTATCTCAAAGCCGACGTAATCGGCCTCGATCGGTTGTTGGCGGCGCTCCGGTTTGTCGAGCAGGGCAGCGACACGCAAAGTGTGAGGATGGTGTTGCATCAGCAGCTTCTTGAGAAATGAGATCGTCATGCCGGTGTCGAGGATGTCCTCGACCAGAATGATGTTCCTGCCTTCAATGGCGTGATCCAGATCCTTAATGAGCTTGACTGCGCCGCTCGATCTGGCGCCCTTGCCGTAGCTGGAGACGGCCACGAAATCGAAGGTGCACTCTGAGCGTATGGCGCGGGCGAGATCGGAGAGGAAGATGGCCGCTCCCTTGAGCACGCCTGCGAGGATGACGCTCTCTCCATTCAGATCCCGGTCGATCTGTGCGCCGATGGCGTGAACCCGCTCGGCGATCTGATCCCGCGAGAAGAGCACCGGCAACTCCGCGTTTTCCTGATAGACAGGCGGGAACGTGGGATGTGAAAGCGGTCCGCGCAAGGATGCCATGCTCACTGCATTCTCTCTCGAAGCCAACGCGACAGACTATACTCTGAGAGACACTCCATGTATCCCTATTTGCATCTTGGCCATTTCACCATCGGTACCTTTGGGCTGTTACTTTGGCTCGCTGCAGTCTGTGCCGGGATCGTTCTCCACCTGAACTTCCGCCGTTTTCATGTGCAGGCGGATGCGATCGGGGTGGTGGCGTTTACCACGGTGCTGGGAGTAGTGGGCGCGAAGCTGTGGCATGTCTTTGAGACGCCCGGGCTGCTCTTTCAGCAACCGGCGGCGATGCTGTTCGATCGCGCCGGCTTCGCCTGGTATGGCGGACTGATCGCCGGTGTGCTGACGTTGATGTGGCAGGGACGTTCGGCCGGCGTGGGTGCGTTCGGCATGCTCGATCTGGCGGCTCCGGCGGCCTCCGTCGGATATGGGGTGGGACGCATCGGCTGCCTCATCTCCGGCGACGGCGATTATGGCCGTCCGACGAGTCTGCCCTGGGGTATGAGCTTCCCCCACGGCCTGGTGCCGACGATGCAACGGGTCCATCCCACACCGATCTACGAATTGATCGGCGCGCTCATCATCGCGGCGATTTTATGGAAGCGCGGCAGGCGGTATCCGCCGGGCACCAGTCGCATGGGGGAGATCACGGGCGAATACCTGGTGCTCTCCGGGATCGCTCGCTTCCTGGTCGAGATCATCCGTATCAATCCGAAGATCTACTTCGGCATGAGCAATGCGCAGGTGGCGAGCCTGGGCTCGATTCTTGCAGGCCTGTTGTTGATCGCCTGGGCGCGGCGTCGGGCGGCCGAGGCGCCGAAGACTAAAGCGCCACTCCAGACAACTGCAGCCTCGCAGCGCTGATTCCCGTCTATTCCCGCTCTGCTCAGAGCCGCTTGAGGTAGGCCTTGGCCTCCTCCAGCTCCGGGAACATCCGCTCGTCGGCCTGGAAGGCGCGGGAGTGCACGCAACGCCGGCCGGCCCTGACGGTTACGGGATGCTTGAGGTGCAGCATCTCGTGATAGACGAGGTATTCCACGGCGCAGCGGGGCGTGGTCTTGCGGTCGAAGACGCGGCTGACCACGATAGTGTTGTGTGCCGGGTCGTAGTGGCCCAGGCTGCGCCTGGCCATGTGGTTGCTCCACGTCAGCAGCGGCCGTCCCAGCAGCCCGAAAAAGAATCGCCGGTTCAGGGTGTCGAACACCTCTTCGAGGTCGTAGATCTCACCCTTCGCTCCCAGCATGCGCTTGCGGCCGCGGGTCTGGCGTACCCGTTCGGTCTGCCGCAAAATGATTTCGCTCGACGAAAAGCGGCGATAGCGCTGCATATGTCCCGCTTGGAGCGGCTTGCGGTAGAGCTTGGCCAGCAGGATGTGCGCAATGGCGCGCAGCACCGGTTCGGATGCGCCTTCAAGCATGTCAGAGAGCGAGACGTGGACCTGGCTCTCGCGCAGACGGATGGTGGTGTTCAGGCTGGTAAAGCGGCGAAAGCGAATGTGAAAGGGCGGTATGGGGGCGCGCGGCCGCAATGCGCGGTATTCCTCTTGGAAGATGCGGGGAAGTTCAGAGATCACTCTGCGTTAGGGTAGCACTGAAGCGGATCGGAAAGAGATCTGGAGTGATGAGAGGGATAGAGCGGTGTACCTAGCGGCCAACTGTCAGATGGATGAAGAGTCCAAGGAACACGATCACTCCAACAATGAGCAGAATACTCAACACCCACGAGCCCGCTTTCTCCCCCGTCTTGCGGCCGCCCCGCTGACGGAAGGCACCCACCAGACAAGCCACAGCAAATACCAGTAACAGAGCGCGTTCGAAGAAACGAAGTGCAAATTCCATGAGGCGAGTCTCCGGGAGGACCATGCGTCGTGAGGAGAGATGCGCCGGGAGAGGGAAGCGACGCAACAGGAATCTATTCGGGCAGGCTCAGGATTGCTCCCCCGGGTCAGGGCTGCTCCCCCGGCTCAGGGCTGCCCCATACGGACTCGATCACTCGCTGCAGGCGCCGCAACCGGAGGCACCACACTAGGGCTGCTTGGGACTAGGGCTGCTTGGGTTTCTTGTGCGTCGAGAAGTACTCTTCCTGCTCCTTGAGCAGCTTGCGAGCCAGTTCGTTGGTGCTCGCGGCTGCATCGAGCGAGGTCTTGCGGGCAAAGTCGTACTCCTGCGAAGACGTCGGCTCGTTGAGCGTAGCGATCCATTTGGAGCTGTGTTCGACCAGATCTTTCAAGGGCTTGCGCAGATCCTCATGCTCGTCCGAGTAGGTATCGAGATTGTCCTGCAGTTCATCGGAAAGGCGCGTGAACTCTTGCAGCAGGTTGTGTATCTGGACTGCGGCGTTCTGCGGCTGCGGGTGGCTGACGGACTTGTGGATCTCGGTGGTGCGTTGCTCGATGAATTTCATGTACAGGCGGATCCGATCGATCGGCTGGTCGCCGGATTCCCGGACCTGTTCCACCTGCTCAGGGGTGAGCGGATCTTTATCTTGTCTGGATTGCGCGAAGACGCCAACCGCTGCGAACAGGAAGAGGCCGCTGCAAGCCCACACCGCGGAACGCTTTAGGCTAGGCCGGTTTTCCTGCGGCTGTGTGCGCGCGTAGCTTCCGTTCATTGCCGCCTTCATGCCTGTCTCTGGAGAAGAATTGACACCAGATTACAGCATGGGCGGCTTACCTTTCCGCTGCACCCTTCGAGTGCTACTCGTTCAGCGACGCCGCCATTCTGAGCGCGGGCGGTTGGCGCGAAGAATCCACGCACTCGCGGGCTCGTCATGGATTGTTCGTCACTGCGCTCCTCGGAATGACGGAGCTCAGGCGTAACCCCGCATGATAGTCAGCCAATGCGAAGAGCGCTTCGGACCCAAGACCGTCGTCACATCCCACTCGGCGTGCGGCTCTGATTGCGAGTGGCGCCGCTTTGCTAAGCCGCGCAGAGCTTAGTGGCGGAAGACCTGCATCATCAGCTCGGCCTGGACCTGATCCAACTGCTGGACCGTCGCTTCGAGCTGGGGACGGTCATCGATGGGTGAGGCGTGCAGGATCTCCTTGAGACGGAAGGCCGTGCGCTCCATCAGGATCTGCGCGTTCTTCAGCTTCTTGGTGTCTTGTGCAACCCCGAGGTGAATCTTGTCGGCGTACTCATGAATGGAACGCAGCGTTGCCGTGGCGTCCTCTCCGGCGGTCACCTGTTGGCCGGCCAGCTCGGTCATCTGATGTACCAGTTCCGCGTAGAGGAAGCACTGCTCCTTGGGCGGCGCGATACCGGCTTTTTCCACGAGGGCATGGATGGTGTCGGCCGCTGACGCTCCCTGGTGAGGACCGCTGGCAAATGCGACCGGGGTACAGAGGCAGAGGAGAAGGAGCGAAGTGAGGCGCCACATAGCAAACCTCCAGACGAACGGTTGCGGTCTAGTGCGCATCCCCGAGAGTGACCAGTCTATGTCGGGCTTGCCATTCCTCGTCGGGGAACTTTCCATGGGCCGAAGCCAGGAACTGTTTATAGTAGTCCTCTGCCTTCCTGCTTTGATGAAGATTGTCATAGGCGGTGGCCCAAAGAAATAGCACCGCCGGGGTATTCGGGGAGATCTTTGATCGGGCTTCAAGAGCTTGCAGTGTGGTCGAATCCTGGTGAAGCTGGCTGGAGGCGAAGGCCAAGCCACTCCAGGCATCCGCATTGCCCGGAGCGACTGCAGTGG
>JBPCNO010000022.1:0-29577 GCA_051001135.1 Acidobacteriaceae bacterium | reverse complement strand
ATGCTCATATCCCCACACGTCTTCCAGAAGGCTTTGTCGGCTCAGCGTTTCGCCAGCATGACAGATGAAGTACTTCAGCAGTTCGAATTC
This sequence comes from Acidobacteriaceae bacterium, assembly GCA_051001135.1. Classification (GTDB taxonomy): domain Bacteria; phylum Acidobacteriota; class Terriglobia; order Terriglobales; family Acidobacteriaceae; genus CAWHMN01. Next base: position 29,487 of record JBPCNO010000022.1, on the reverse strand, counting down.
CTTGGAGGACACATCGAGCGGCTTGCCTGACCTGAGGACGCGGCAACGACGCAGATCGACTTCCACGTCGCCAAAGGAGTGCTGATCCTGATCTTTGGGGACGACCGCCGTGCGGCGCAGTACGGCTTTGACCCGCGCCAGCAACTCGCGAATCGAGAACGGTTTGGTCACATAGTCATCCGCCCCCAGTTCGAGACCCACTACTTTGTCCACCTCCTGGCCGCGGGCGGTCAGCATAATAATCGGAATGGAAGCGCGCTTGGCGCGTAACTGCTTGCATACCTCCAGCCCGCTCATGCGGGGCATCATGACGTCAAGGACCACCAGGTCGGGAGACTCTTCGAGCGCGCGCTGCAGGCCTTCGATCCCATCTCGCGCGGTGATCACTTCGTAGCCCTCGAACTCGAAGTTGTCGCGGAGTCCAACCACCATGTTGGGTTCGTCCTCCACAACCAGAATCTTCGCTCGGCTCTTTTCCTCCGCCACCTTCACTCGCTCTTCCTGTTTCATGCCGGCAACGCCTCCCCATGCTGGACCTGTGAAGCTTGTACCGGCAGAGTGATGATGAACTTGCTGCCGTGCCCGGGCGCACTCTCAACCGTGACTTCGCCCCCATGAGCGCGTACGATGTGGCGCACCAGCGATAGCCCCAATCCGCTTCCCTTGGTGTTATGCACCAGTGGATCTCCCACTCGATAGAACTTCTCGAAGATCTTGGGCTGCTCCTTCGCAGGGATGCCGATTCCGTGGTCGACGACCTCAAGGTTGACGGTGCCGTAGTGGTGATAGAGGTGTATGCCCAGGTATTTTTCAGTCGCCGAATACTTCACGGCGTTGTTCACCAGATTCAGCAGCGAACGGGCAATCGCTTCACGGTCCACCTGCAGCGATGGCAGATTACTATCGATCTTCTGTTCGAATTGGAACCCGTTCTGCTCGATTTCGAAACGATAGGATTCGAGGGTTGTCCGCACCAGGTCCGCCACATCGGTCTGGCGGAAGCTGTATTCTTTTTTCCCAGCCTCGATGCGAGAAAAATCCAGGATATTGTTGATCAGGGAGGTCAACCGCTCGCTCTCCTTGCGAATGATCTCGTAGTACTCCTGATGCTTTCCGGGATTGGAGATTCGCCCTAACTCCAGAGTCTCTGCATACAGGCGGATGAGTGCCAGAGGCGTTCTCAACTCGTGCGAGACGTTGGAGACAAAATCGGACTTCAACTTCGCCAGCGCAAGTTCCCGGGAGACGTTTCGGTAGGTAAGTATCATTCCCGCGCCCATTAGCAACGAGAGTGCCCCGAGGATCAGGAATTGATTCCGAGCGAAACGGCGGCTCATGTCCGCGATGGTCGTGCCATGAAGCCTGATACCCAAAATCAGTCCTGGAAAAACACCCTCGAAACCGCGCTCCACTTCGGGAAGCCCTCCATCCCAGCAAGACGAGGCCGCCATAAGAGCTTGGTCCTTCGCCTGGCGGACCATGATCGCCGGTTGAGGATGCGATGAGTCGCCCGGGTTCTCATTCGGCAGTACTTCGTTCAGCGCCTGTGGGAAGAAGGTGTTCTTCATGTAGTCGACGTCGTAGGTGAATCCCGCCAGCGCCGGGTGCTCATCCGTGGCGCCGTGAGGTGTGAAGAGCACCAACGATAAGTACTGCCATTTATCACCTTTGAGCACCCACTCGGAGGTGATGTAGGGATGGTGTCCTTCGCCGGACTCCATCTTCTTCAGCTTCATGATGTAGCCCTTCGACTCCCGGTCAAACGAATCGCCCATATCTGCTGAAAACGTCTTGCTTTGCTCGCGAAACTCAGGGTCGCTCATCTGGCCAGGCTGAGATTGGAAATCAATACTGCCTTTCCCAGTCCAGAGAAATGCATGGGAGACGTTTGGGTGAGTTGTCAGGAATGTTGCGAGTTCGTCGGGATGGTCGACATCGGGGAATTTGGCCGTGACTTCTTCGCTGATCCTGTATGCGCGCTCATCAATTCGCCTTTCGGCGATCGCCAAGAGGTGCTGATAGTCCCTCTGAATGACGGCTTCCACCGCCTTTTCGCGCTGTATGGATCGGAGGTGCAGGATACTCCAGAGGATCAGCGCCGCAGCCGGCAGCATGATCGCCAGCATCAGCAGCAACATGCGGGGCCGCTCGGACCAACGTCGAACTTGCAGTTTCAACATAGATACGCATCCGGAAAAGGGGCCCGCTTCCATCATGCTGGAGCATAGGCCAGGAAGCCCGGCGGTGTGTCACGACGAAGCAACAAAATGAAAAAAATTGTGAACGGGCGCTTTTGACGGCAGAAGCATCGCCGGCATCAGCGGAATCGCGGCATATAGCTTGCGGTCGATCCGCTGGATTGCCACGTGATGCGAGGTTTACCTCCGCCCGAACGTGATCCTCTCGCGGAGTGCGCCGGTTGTAGCGTCGGAGCACACGCCGTGCAATCGTAAGGCCGGTCCGCTTCGTCGAAGTCCAGCGCGGATGTAAAAGTTAGAGGGGCAACGAGCTTGCCCCTCCGGCACTCCCCGGTCATAGTTCGGATATCGACGTCCACACGTGAATGACCCTAATTCAGAAGGACTTTGCTCTTCCGAATGGGAGCGCTGTGCAGATCGGAGCTCTCCTGCCCACGCGCAATCCAGACTCGCAGGACGGAGAAGAGCTGCTCCAGATCGACCGGTTTGGTGATGTAGTCTGAGGCCCCGGCCTCCAGGCATTTGTCCCGATCGCCTTTCATGGCCTTGGCGGTCAAAGCGATGATGGGCAGGTTTCGGAAACGTGGGATTGCACGGATGGCGCGTGTCGTCTCGTAGCCATCCATCTCGGGCATCATGATGTCCATCAGGATTGCGTCCACGTCCGGCCTTCTCTTCAGCAGCTCAATACCTGCCCGTCCATTCTCGGCGGATATCACATGAATATCGTGATGCTCCAGAAGACTCGTAAGTGCAAAGATGTTTCGGAGATCATCATCGACCACCAACACTTTGCTGCCAGCCAGCACCGCATCGCTCCGCTGCACCTTCTGCAGCACGCGGCGCTGCGACTCGGAGAGCACGGACTGTTCCCGGCACAACAGAAGCACGGTTTGGTCAAGCAGCCGCTCGAGTGTGGGCGCATACCGCACGGCGCCGGAGAGCAGCAGGGCCGCTAGCTGGTCCTCCTCCCCTTCCGCCTCCCGCGATCCCAGCAGAATGATGGGCGCGGATGCCGACTCCGGCTCGGTGTGCACCTCTTCTATGAATTCCACCGCCGAATCTCTCAAGTGCATGTCGACCACGATTCCGTCGATCTGCGTCTCGCTGGAGATGGCGAGTGCCTCGGCCCCGGTAGAGGCTGCAGTGATTTCGAGGTCAGGACCCGCGATCATCTCCGCAATTTTCGCCTGCTCTTCCCTGCTTTCAACAACCACCAGCAGCTTCTTGACTGTTTTGCGCATGGATCGGCCGATCGCTTCAAAGGCACGCTGCAGACGTTCTCCGGTGACTGCCTTCTGAAGATAGCTACTAGCTCCCAGGCCTAAGCCGCGGCGGCGGTTGTCGTCACCGGTGATCATATGCACCGGGATATGACGCGTGAGCGGATCTTGCTTCAGACGATCAAGAACTGTCCATCCCGCCGTGTCCGGAAGAGAAACGTCCAGCGTAATGGCGCCTGGTTTAAACTCGCGGGCAAGCGCGAGACCGTCATTTCCGCGCATCGCGTAGAGTGCCTTCAGTTCATTCTCGTGGGCCATCTCAACCAGAATTCGCGCAAAGGTCACATCATCCTCGATGATGAGCAGCACCGCGTCACCGGGTTGGATGGAAGCCCGATCGTCTTCAACCAAAGGCTCTTCTCCAAGCGCTCCCGCGGCGCTGGTCCGCGCCGGAAGTTTCGGCGCTGACTGGAGCGCAGTCCTTTGAAATTCAGCTCGGGGCTGTGTACCGCCGACATACACCTGGGGAAGATACAGCGTGAATGTGCTTCCTACTCCTGGCGCGCTCTCCAGTCTGATTTCGCCGCCAAGTAAGCGAGCGAGCTCACGGCTGATGGAGAGGCCCAGACCAGTACCGCCGTATTTACGGCTGGTGGTTCCATCCGCCTGTTGGAATGCTTCAAAGATGATCTTCTGCTTATCCGCCGGGATCCCCACACCTGTATCGACAACTGAGAAGGCAACGACATCTTTGGCGCGACCGAGAGTGGGGAGACCCGGAATCCAGCCGGTCCGCGGCCTTCCGATCTGCAGCTTGACGGATCCTCGTTCCGTAAACCTCAGCGCATTCGATAACAGATTCTTGAGAACCTGTTGCAGCCGGTGAATGTCGGTGTGCATCGTGTCACCAACAGCAGGATCTACTTCAATTGCGAAATTCAGTCCCTTGCCCTCGGCCACATGACGGAAGGTCTGTGCACAGTAGTCGCGGACCCCGGTATATCGCACCGGGCCCAGCTCCACGTCCATTTTGCCGGACTCGATCTTCGCAAGATCCAGAATGTCGTTGATCAAAGCCAGCAGGTCGGTGCCGGAGGAGTGGATCGTTTCGGCGAACCTCACCTGTTTGGACAGAAGATTCTTCTCCGAGTTTTCCGCCAGCATCTTGGCCAGGATGAGCAGGTTGTTCAAGGGTGTGCGCAGTTCGTGACTCATGTTTGCCAGGAACTCGCTCTTGTACCTGGAGGTAAGCGCCAACTGTTCAGCCTTTTCCTCCAGTTGCCCTTTGGCCTGCTCCACTTCCCGGTTCTTCCCTTCCACTTGCGTCTTCTGTTCCGCAAGCAACTGCGCCTTCTCCTGGAGTTCTGCGTTGGTCTGCTGCAAGCGAAGCTGCTGGCTTTGCAGTGCCTCGGCCAGCGCCTGTGATTGCTTCAACAACTCTTCCGTACGCATCGTTGAGGCAATCGTGTTCAACACGATGCCGATCGACTCTGTCAGCAGATCAAGGAATGCCAGATGCACTTCACTGAACTGATTGAAGGAGGCCAATTCGATGACGGCGCGGGACTCACCTTCGAACAGAACGGGAAGCACGACGATGCTGGCGGGGGCAGCCCCTCCCAGACTGGACTCAATCCGGATATAGTTCTCCGGGACTCTTGAAACCAGGATGCGCTGCTTTTCAAGCGCACACTGCCCCAGCAGCCCCTCTCCCATGCGCAACTGCCGAGGCAACCCATCCCCGTCGCTGAATGCGTATCCGGAGAGAAAGGTCAGCGACGGCTGATCGGTATCCGTGCTCTCGGCAATGTAGAAGGCGCCGTGATGCGCCCCGACCAGCGGAGTCAGCTCCGAGAGCAGCAGTTTCGCTACGGTTAGAAGATCGCGCTGGCCCTGCATCATGCCCGTGAACTTCGCGATGTTTGTCTTGAGCCAGTCCTGATCGGTGTTCTTGCGCGTGGTCTCGCCAAGATTCGCGATCATCTGGTTGATCGTGTCCTTGAGCCTCTCTACTTCGCCCTGCGCCTCTACGGCGATGGAGCGCGTTAGATCGCCTTTGGTGACAGCGGTCGCAACGTCAGCAATCGCGCGGACCTGGGTTGTCAGGTTTGCCGCAAGCTGGTTGACGTTGTCGGTGAGAGCGCGCCAGATGCCGGCAGCGCCCGGCACCTCTGCCTGGCCGCCCAGCTTGCCTTCGGTGCCCACCTCGCGGGCCACGCGCGTCACCTCCCCGGCAAACGCGTTCAATTGGTCCACCATGGTGTTGATCGTGTTCTTCAGCTCCTGGATCTCGCCCCAGACATCGACCGTAATCTTGCGGCTCAGATCGCCGTTCGCCACCGCCGTGGTCACTTCCGCGATGTTGCGCACCTGCGCAGTCAGGTTGCCGGCCATCGAGTTCACCGAGTCGGTCAGGTCTTTCCAGGTGCCACCCACGCCGCGCACCTCGGCCTGGCCGCCCAGCTTGCCCTCCGTGCCCACCTCGCGGGCCACGCGCGTCACTTCGCCCGCAAACGCGTTCAACTGGTCCACCATGATGTTGATCGTGTTCTTCAGCTCCAGGATCTCGCCCCGCACATCTACCGTGATCTTGCGGCTCAGATTCCCGTTCGCGACTGCCGTGGTCACTTCCGCGATGTTACGCACCTGCGCGGTCAGGTTGCCGGCCATCGAGTTGACCGAGTCGGTCAGATCCTTCCAGACGCCAGCGACGCCCTTGACATCCGCCTGGCCGCCCAGTTCTCCTTCCGTGCCCACCTCGCGCGCCACGCGGGTCACTTCGCTGGCAAAGGAGGAGAGCTGATCCACCATGGTGTTGATCGTGTTCTTCAACTCCAGGATCTCGCCCCGCACATCCACCGTGATCTTGCGCCCGAGATCGCCCCGTGCCACGGCCGTGGTCACTTCCGCGATGTTGCGCAACTGCGCGGTCAGATTGCCGGCCATGGAGTTGACGGAGTCGGTCAGATCCTTCCAGGTACCGCCCACGCCTCGCACCTCGGCCTGGCCGCCCAGCACGCCCTCCGTCCCTACCTCGCGGGCCACGCGCGTCACTTCCCCGGCAAACGCGTTCAACTGGTCCACCATGATGTTGATCGTGTTCTTCAGCTCCTGGATCTCGCCGCGAGCGTTTACGGTGATTTTGGTGGAGAGATCTCCCTTCGCGACGGCGGTGGCGACGTCCGCGATATTGCGTACCTGCGCTGTCAGGTTGCCGGCCATCGAGTTGACCGAGTCGGTCAGATCCTTCCAGGTGCCGCCTACGCCGCGCACCTCGGCCTGGCCGCCCAGCTTGCCCTCCGTGCCCACCTCGCGGGCCACGCGCGTCACTTCGCCCGCGAACGCGTTCAACTGGTCCACCATGGTGTTGATCGTGTTCTTCGGCTCCAGGATCTCGCCCCGCACATCCACCGTGATCTTGCGGCTCAGATCCCCGTTCGCGACCGCCGTGGTCACTTCCGCGATGTTGCGCACCTGCGCGGTCAGATTGCCGGTCATGGAGTTGACAGATTCTGTAAGGTCCTTCCAGACACCAGCGACCCCCTTGACGTCCGCCTGGCCGCCCAGTTCTCCCTCTGTACCCACTTCCCGCGCTACACGCGTCACTTCGCTGGCGCACGAGGAGAGCTGATCCACCATGGTGTTGATCGTGTTCTTCAACTCCAGGATCTCGCCCCGCACATCCACCGTGATCTTGCGCCCGAGATCGCCCCGGGCCACGGCCGTAGTCACTTCGGCGATATTGCGCACCTGTGCCGTCAGGTTGCCGGCCATCGAGTTGACCGAGTCGGTCAGGTCCTTCCAGGTGCCGCCGACACCCCGCACCTCGGCCTGGCCGCCGAGCTTGCCTTCGGTGCCCACCTCGCGGGCCACACGCGTCACTTCCCCAGCGAACGCGTTCAACTGGTCCACCATGGTGTTGACGACCAGGGCGGTATGCAGGAATTCACCCCTCAGTGGACGGGCGTCTACCTCGAGCGCCATCTTCTGCGTCAGATCACCCTTCGCGACGGCGCCGATAACGCGCGCCACCTCGGTCGAAGGCTGAACCAGATCGCTGATCAACCCATTCACCGATTCCACGCAATCGGCGTACGATCCGCCTACCTGAAGGGAAGCGCGCTGACTGATCCGGCCCTCTTTGCCCACCGCTTTGCTGACGCGGGCAAACTCATGGGCCATGGCCTCATTCTGTTCGAAGATATCGTTCAGAACGTCAAAGACCTTTCCAGACACGCCCGTACCGTCGGCCGGGAGCCGGACAGAGAAATCACCCTTTTTGAATCGAATCAGGGCAGCTAACAATTCGCCCGTATCGAGCACACTTGAACCTACGTCAGCAGACATTGCGACTCCATCGGTGGTACTGAGAACTGCCATCCCGAGCCTGCGGACGGGGTGCACTGCGAAGTGCCCATCTGAGTCACTCAGTTCTTTGAGATTCTACCTCTCCGGAGCAAACCGATGTTTATCGGCGCCCGTGCTGCCGATCCGGCGGGAACAATAAATTTACGGTCAGTTCAAGGGGGCATCGCGAAACAGCGGCTGCTTGCACGAGAGCGGCCGGTCAGATCGGATGCAAGCATTGCAATACAGCCATCGTGGTGGCATCATCCATGGAGCCTTGGGGGCTGCCGGCATGGAGCCTTGGGGCTGCCCGGCCGTCGGATGTGGACGGAACTGAAGACCCGAAGGAAACGAAGTGTGTCGGATGCTGTGACGGTATCCATCGGAGCACACCGGCTGCAGATCAAGAAACTTCTGGGTTGAGTTATCTATGTTCAGGAATCAGCGATATCTATGAAGAGATCTCTTGCCGCTGTTGCTGTTTTCTCCTGCGCGGCCGCCATAGCGACGAACGCACAGGATCAGAAAGCCCGGAGATTCGATGCGAGCGCGGTCTTTCAACCCGGCATGACCGCAATGCACACAGCACGCGAGACATGCACGAAGGTTCCCGGACCTCAATTCGGTAAATGCTTTGTGCAGCAAATGCGGGCCTCAGGAGCGTCGCCGCAGGCGGCCGATTTCATGCACGCCATTCACGACGACGGGTTTATGCGGGACTTCAAAGATACGGGGCGCGTGGACATCGCATTCGTGTATTACCCTTTCGCGGCCAACGAAAATCAGCACTGCCTGCTCGTCAACGGCACGCCAAACCTGATTGACGTGGACGACTACAAGCTCCTCCCCAGAGATGATCTGGCAAAGAACCTGACATACTCCGCGCTGCTTCGGGAGTTTCCCAACCTCGCTGTCTTTCCCGGGGACAGATCAGGCACAAACTTCATCACCGCGAAGAAACGTCCGGACGGCGGCCAGCGCTTCGTGGTCCCGTATGTTCTTGTGGACGGCTGCCACGCTTGCGCGCGCTCCGGTTCCCTTCAACTGGCATTCGATTTCGACAGAGCGGGCAAGTTTCTCGGTGCGAGCGTCGCCGACGTGAAAGCGCTTAGCCCGGCGCCACGGCAGCCTGCGAACTCCCTCCAGACAATCACACCTTCTGCCACACCTTCTGCCACACCTTGACTGCCCCACCTTGCTGCGTCGTGGCCCTCTTGTATGCAGGGCATAGTGCGGGTCGCGCTCCGAGTCACAATGCAGTAACTACCGTCGTATCGCGTCGAAGTACCCACACTCATCCCCACACCCACTTGTCAGGTGAGTACCAGGAGGCTGTAAGTTGTTGAAAGGATTTGGCTCCTCAGGTAGGACTCGAACCTACAACCCTTCGGTTAACAGCCGAATGCTCTGCCATTGAGCTACTGAGGAGTGTATGGCGGGAGGGCTGTGCTTCTTCCCTGCCTCACTTATAGCAAACCGGGACGAGGCCGTCAAAGCTCTTGACCACGCAGCAGGGCCTCAGCGGACCTGGGCCAATATGGCCTCCGCCGCCCGACGTCCAGACGCGAGCGCGCCTTGGATCGAGGGCTGCTCCCGGTAGTCGCCGCAGACGTAGATTCCATCGGTAACGCGGGGAAAACAGCGTTGCCATTCCACGTGGGGGCACAGGGGCAGCGCGTGCGCAATCGGGTAGCCGCCCAGGATCTCCCATCTCGTCGCAGCCGCTCCAAACCAGCGATGTAATTGAGTGCGGACATTGCGCTCCAGCTTTTCCATGGCAGCAATACCTTCAGGGGCCTGGCCCACCACGCTGACGGCGACGAGATGCGCTCCCGGAGGAGCATAGGCCCGGCTCACCTCGCTCATGACGGCGACATGATTAACAGGACCAGCATCCGGGCCGTCTCCGTTCAGAACGAGGATCGGCCCCTCCACGGGCGAGCGATGTGCAGCGTAGTAGAAGGTTGTCGTGCGGTTCCACACCCGCGGTTCGTGGCCAAGCTGCTTTCCGTGTCCGCCGAGCGTGCCCAGCAGTGTACGTGCCTGCGGCTCCGGCAACGCCAGCACCATGCGCCGCGCGTGAACGCTGCCCACCGCTGTCCCCTGCTGCATTGTCTCGACGACGATGCCCTCGCGCTCGCGGCGGAGGTGCGTCGCGGCCGTCTGTGTCAGCAGCGTATCGGCTTTCAGGCGTACGGCCAGTTGGCGGGGAATCATCTCCATCCCTCGCTCCGGAACAGCCGCGCTGCCGAAGGCGAACATGCGGAACAAGAACTGGAAGTAGCGACTGGAGGTTACGAGGTCGCGCTCCAGAAAAATGCCGCCAAGGAAGGGTTCAAAAAAGCGGGCCACCATGCGCTCGCTGAACCCGAAGCCCCTGAGGAATTGGCGGGTGGTGGTCTCTTCCCTGGTGAAGAGTTCCGGAATGGAGCCACGATTGACATGGGCGCGCAGCCGGGCTATCCGCAGCTTGTCCCCGAAGCTTACGATCGGATCGAAGAGCAGCCCGAGCGCCGCGCCCATGGAGTCACGGAAGGGATCGGCAAAGCGATGAAATTTACCGCCTCGGCGCACCAGCGCACCGGGCGCGAACTGGCGCAGACGCAGCATTTTCATGTCCAGTTGCTGATCTGCATCCGGATAGCCGGTGAGCAGTATCTGAAAGCCGCGATCGAGACGAAAGTCATTTTGCTCGTCCGTGCGGACGCGACCCCCCGGAGCGTCGTTCGCTTCCAGAATGAGAACGGAAAGGCCAGCCGCCTCCAGGCGCACTGCACAACTGAGTCCGGCCAGGCCGGCGCCTAGAATGGCGACGTCGATCATGCGTGTCAGTGTGTCACAGATGCCGCCCTCGTCCCATCTTCTTTACTCCACCTCCTGCTTGGCGCGGTAGCCATCGCGGGCGACGACGTCGTATTTCAGGTTGTGGTGCTTCTCATCCTGCATCTGTAGCGGATGACCTTCGCCATCGACCAGCTCGACGCGGATCTTGCGATAGGTACCGTCCTGTTTGGCGTCTGAGGGGCGGTAGCTGAGCGCGTACTGATTGCGGATGGAGTTATTGATTTCGTGGAAGATGTCCGGCATCTCGCCCTCGAAGCGGGGAAAAAATGCGCGGCCGCCGGTCATGCGGGCGAAGGTCGACAGCTGATTGTCGGCCTGCAGGTAATCGATCTCGTGGGGAGCGAAGACGCCGCCACCCTGACCCGCATTGCCGGTGAGCCGTGCGGCCTGTCCGGTGCCGACGGCGTAGATAGTGATATCGCGTGTGGATTTGATCTTCTGCAGAATCTTGTCGAGGTTGATCTTCGAGAACGTATCCCGGCCCGATCCGATCAAGACGATGTACTTGCGGCCTTCGACACGGCTCAGGCGATCCAGTGTCTCGTAGACCGCGTCGAAGGTATTGGTCTCACTGAAGCCAGGAATCACCAGCGAGTTGAGCGACTGAGCCACAATGCGCTTGTCCTGGGTGAAATCAGTAAGGATGTGGGTGTGCATGTCGAAGGTCACGACAGCTACGTAATCCTGCGGCTGCAGCTGCTGCGCGAAGGCGTAGGCGGCGTTCTGCATGTCATAGATGAACCAGTAATTAGTGGAGGCAAACTCGCATAGCAGTACCGCCGTAATGGGCGCTTGCGTGCGAGTGAAGCCAGTCAACTGCTGAGGAACGCCGTCCTCGTACACGCGGAAGTTGTCCTCTTTGAGGTTGGGAACAAACTGATGCGTCTTCTGCAGCAGCACGCCCACATCGAGCGTAACGACCGGCACATCGACCCGGAGAGAGAAATTCTGCAAGGGTTTGGGGTTCTTGACCGTGGGCTCGGGCGGAGGAGGAGGCGGCTCATTCTCCTTTTCCGTTTTCTTCGGCAGCGCGATCGAGCCGTTGTCGCCGCCCGGGCCGCCGGCCTCCGGTGAGTTCTGGTCCTGATTGGGCGCATTACTCGCGGGCTCGTTGGTATAGGGCGCCTGTTGCGGCTGATCCGAAGGTGCCTGCTGGGCGGGCGTCTGCTGGGCGGGCGTCTGCTGAGCGGGCGTCTGCTGGGCGGGAGCGGAGTTCTGGGCTCCGGCTGTAAGGCTGGAGAACACGAGCGCGGCCATGGCAAGCGGAACCAGAGCCAACCGGCGGAGGATCAGATCGCGCTCGATGAAGGTGCGAAGCGAATGCAAACGGAAATGGTCCACGAGACACCCCTAAACAGAGACTGCCAAAGACGGACTGCGGCAAAGACGCCAGGAACGGAGTTGGCTGGATGTGGCCGCGAGTCTACTCTAGAGACGTGCGACCCCGCCGAAAAGCATCCTTCGTCCTGCTTCTTCCTGCTTTCATTCTTGCTGTTCCCATGCTCCGGGCGCAAACGGCGGCGCCTCCTGCACCTCCGGTTCCACCCAAGGAGCCGCTCCCGACGGAGAGCCGCACGCCCCCGCCTCCGGCCATGCCGCCGGACTCAGCCAGGGCGGGGATCTTTCCTTTGGGACAGGTACATCGTGGGCTGAAGGGGCTGGCGTACACGGTTTTCGAAGGCACCGAACCATCCGCGCTGGAGGTGGAAATCCTGGGGGTGCTGCACAACGCTCTGGGACCGCACCAGGATATGATCCTGGCGCGATTGGGCGGCAAGGAGACGATCTACACGGGCGTGGTCGCGGGGATGAGCGGCAGCCCGGTCTATATTGACGGCAAACTGGTGGGAGCAGTGGCCTTCCGCATCGGCCAGTTCAGCAAGGAACCGATCGCGGGCATTACCCCCATCGAGCAGATGTTGCAGGTGCGGGCGATGCCGGTCGCAGCCACGGATCTGGTGGCGGATACAGCGCCAGCCGCAGGATCGATTGCGGCGGCTGCGGTTAGCGGCGAGGTGCGGCCGATCGAGACGCCGCTGGTGTTCAGCGGATTTGCGCCGGAGACGGTCCAGCAGTTTGGCGGAAAGTTCAGTGCGCTGGGGTTGACCGCGGAATCGGGAATCGGTGGAGGCTCAAGCGACGCCAAACAACCCGAGCCGATCGTGCCGGGCTCCGCGGTGAGCGCTCTGCTGGTACGGGGCGACATGGAGATCGCAGCCACCTGCACGGCGACCTACGTGGACCCGCAGCAACTGCTCGCCTGCGGCCATCCCATCACTCAGTTTGGCAGCATCTCCGTTCCCATGAACAAGGCCGAGGTGGTGGCGACGCTTCCCTCTCCGCTGAACGCCTTCAAGATCGTGAACACGACAGAAGAGGTGGGCGCCTTCACGCAGGACCGGCAGACGGCCATTCGCGGCGAGTTCGGCCGGCGCGCGCAGATGATTCCCGTAACCATGCGGGTGCGCCGGGGCGACCTGCCAGCCGCGAAGGAGCAGACCATCCACTTCGACGTGGCGGATAACCCGGAGCTGACGCCGCTGCTACTGATGGTCTCCGTGTACCAGGGACTGATGGAGAACAACAGCTATGGCGCGGAGACGACCTACAGCCTGCGCGGGCGGATTGCAACGGCAAGCGGTCCGGAGGTGAAGCTGGATGCGCTGATGGCGCCGACCGACGGGATGCCTTCAGCCATGAGCACGGCCTTGCTGATCGGCCAACGATTCTCCAAGTTGTACGCGAACCGTTCGCGCGAGACGCGCATGCGTTCAATCGAGCTGGAGGTGGAAGCCGCGCCGGGACGGCATAGCCTGCAGATCGAATCGGCAACGGCAGGCCGGGCGCAGGTGCATGCGGGCGATACCATCGAACTGCAGGCGGATCTGCGGCCGTTTCACGGACCGATACGCCGGGTCTCGATTCCGGTGAAGGTGCCGGCGACGCTCGAGCCGGGGCCGCTGCGGCTGGTGGTGAGCGATGCCGCGTCCATCGACAAGATGACCACCGCGCCGAGCGGTCAGAGTCCAGAGCTCGATGTGCAGCAGACGGCCGACGAGCTGAACGCCGCAAAATCCAACGACCGGCTGTATGTGACCCTGCTGATGCCGGCTGCCCAGGCGGAGCTGGACGGGCAGACCCTGGCAGCCGTGCCGCTCTCCATGGTGAACGTATTGGAGCCGCGGCGCACTAACCGGGCTTTGCTGCTCAATGGCGAGTCGGCCGTTCCTGTAATATCTGTCCCCATGCACGCCATGGTCAGCGGCGAGCAGGTGGTCACGCTACAAGTGGAATAGAGAGAAGGCGCGGGTGAACCGGCGCCCTGGGCTGCTGCGGCCCTCGATTGGAATGAGCTATGTCACAGATACGGGGATACGCCACGCACGCTGCTGGCGCGGAACTTCTGCCTTACAAGTACGAAGCGGGCGAGTTGGGCGACGGAGAGATCGAGATCAAGATCAGCCACTGTGGTGTGTGCCAGAGTGACATTCACCTGATGAACAACGACTGGCACATCAGCCAGTATCCGTTCGTGCCCGGACACGAGATCGTGGGCACGGTAACCGCGATGGGCGCGGCCGTGCGCGGGCTGAAGGCGGGCGATCGCGTGGGCGTTGGCTGGCAGGCGGACAGTTGCCGCCACTGCGAATGGTGCCTGCGCGGCGAGGAGAACCTGTGCCAGCAGGCCCAGCCCACATGCGTGCACCGCAACGGTGGCTTTGCGGACGCCATCCGCGTTCCGGCGCACTTTGCCATACCGCTCCCGGAGTCGCTGGAGAGCGAGACAGTGGCGCCGCTGCTGTGCGCGGGCATCACGGTGTACACGCCGCTGCGGACGCATGGCATCAATCCGTCGTCGCGCGTGGGCGTAATCGGGATCGGCGGCCTGGGACACCTGGCGCTGCAATTCGCGCGCGTCTTCGGCGCAGAGGTGACCGCCTTCTCCACCTCGCAGGCCAAGGAGGCGGAGGCCAAGGCGCTGGGCGCGCACCATTTCTGCAACACCCGCGAGAGCAAGGGCGTGAAGGCAGTTGCAGGCAGCTTCGATTTCATCCTGTCGACCGTGGATGCCGATCAGGACTGGGCCGGCTACATTGCCGCGCTGCGGCCAAAGGGCCAGCTCTGCCTGGTGGGGGCGCCGCCCAAACCGCTCGCCATCGCGGCGGCCACGCTAGTGTTGCCCGCGAAGGCCATCTCCGGCAGCAATACCGGAAGCCCGATGCTGATGCGCGAGATGCTCGACGTAGCCGCGCGGCATGGCGTGAAGGCGCAGACGGAACGCTTCGCAATGGCGAAGGTGAACGATGCCATCGCCAAGGTGAAGAAAAGCGCGGTCCGGTACCGGGCGGTGCTGACGAATTGATGATGCCTGCCAAGTTGGTGGCGCACGCTTCTACCTTGGGTGTCATCCCGAGCGGAGTCGAGGGATCTGCTTCTGCTTTTCCTATAGCCATCAAAACGTTAGGGAAATTGGTCATAATCGAGAAGCAGATCCCTCCACTGCGCTCCGCTCCGGTCGGGATGACGACGCTTCCTGCTTCGGCAATGCGCCACAGTATGCGTCCGGGCTCTAGTAGACTTCGAGCAGCATGTCCTTAAGAATCACCGCAGCATCTGCCGGGCGTATCGCCGCACTGAGTCTTCTCTTCGCCTGCACCACCCTTCCCTCCCTGGCGCAAGGCACCAAATTCTGGAACCAGTCTCACTTCGAAGAGTTCGAGAAGGGGCGTCCTGCGGGTGTAGCCATCGCCAGCGACGGTCATCTCGAGGCGGGTCCGACGGTGAAACAGATCGCGACGACGCCTTCGACCTACATCTGGTCCGCCGCTGCCGATAGCCATGGAAACGCGTATGCCGGCACCGGATCGCCGGCCACGGTGCTGCGCATCGGCGCCGATGGACAGATCACTAAGATGTTCGAGACCAAAGACCTGAATGTGCAGGTGGTGCGCGTGGATCCGGATGGCGCAATTTACGCGGCCACCATGCCCAGCGGCAAGGTCTACCGGCTGGCGGCAACGGCCACCGGGATAAACGCAGCACAGGCCACAGTGGTCTTCGATCCGGCCAAAGTTGACGGCGCGCCGAAGTATATCTGGGATTTGCAGTTCGATAGCGAGGGCCGGTTGTACGTGGCCACCGGCGGCCCGGCGGCGATCTACCGCGTGCTCACGAGCGGGGGGGACGCCAGGCCGGAGCTATTCTTCAAGAGCGACGAGCAGCACATCCGCTCCATGCTGTTCGAGAAGGGCGGCAGCCTGCTGGCCGGCTCCGATGGCGATGGACTGCTCTATCGCATCGGCAAGGATGGCAAAAGCGTGATTCTCTGGAACGCGCCCAAGCGCGAGATCACCGCGCTGGCGGAGTCACCGGCCGGGTTGGTGTACGCCGCTGCAGTGGGGGAGAAGGGCAAGAGCAGCCTGCCGCCCATTCCCGTGCAAGGCATCACTTCTGTCACCGCGACGATTACGATTGTGGCGCCCGGGTCGGTCCAGGCGTCGAATACGAATTCGCTGATCCCCGATGGCTCTGAAGTCTACGAGTTGAACCGGGAGGGCGCGCCGCGCAGACTGTGGGCCGCGCATGATGATGTGGTCTACGCACTCCATGCCACCCCGACAGGCCTGCTGGCCGCTACCGGCAATCGCGGTCGCGTGTACCGCGTGCGCGAAGATGGCCAGTATGCCGACGTGGCGCACCTGGAGGCCGGGCAAGTGACGGCGATGGCTCCCGTCGCGAATGGCGACTTCTACCTGGGAACCAGCAACAGCGGCAAGCTGTACCGGCTGGACGAGACGATAGCTCCCGACGCAACCTTCCAGAGCGACACCTTCGACGCCGGGGTGTTTTCGCGCTGGGGGCGGCCGGAGGTCGACGCAAGCAACGCCAGCTACGAACTCTGGGCACGCTCCGGCAACGTCAGCAATCCGGAGCGGGGCTGGAGCCCTTGGCAGAAGGTGGCGCCTGCAAGCGCAACGCTGCCGATACCGTCAGCCAGATTCGTGCAATGGAAGGTATCGTTACAGCCGAAGGTGCGATTGAACGCTGTCGGCATCAACTACCTGCCGGTGAACGTAGCGCCGGTGGTGGATGAGATCGTGGTGCAGACGGGGGCGCGCGTGAATCAGCAGGCGATGCAGCCGCAACCGGTGCAGCCTATCACCATCAACCTGCCCTCCGTGTCGGCCAACTCAATCAACCTGACACAAGACCAGGCCACCGGACCGTTGCAAGCGCTGAAAGATAAGTCCGCCGTGACCGCACGGTGGGCGGCCCATGACGACAATGGGGACGAACTGACCTTTGCCGTTTATTACCGCAGCGCGAGCGAACGGAACTGGCAACTGCTGAAGGACAACGTCGGCGACCGGTTCCTGACCTGGGATGCCGCGCAGCTACCGGATGGCGCCTATCGCCTCAAGGTAGTGGCAAGCGACGCACCCTCGCACAACCCGGGCGATGCCATGACCGGGGAACGGGAGAGTGACCGGTTCGTGGTGGATACGACATCCCCGGCGGTTGGACCTCTGACTGCACGTATGGAGAACGGTAAGGTACATGTCACCGGCGACGTGAAGGACGCCGCTTCTCCGATCACGCACGCGGAGTACTCGATCGACGCGGGACCATGGCAATACATCGAGCCGGTCGGCAAGCTTTCCGACTCACTCAGCGAGCGCTACGATTTCAGCGCCACCATTCCCGCGCCGCCGCCCAATGCGCGGGTCGAGAAGCTGCCGCCCGCCGATCCGGCCGAGCATGTGGTGACACTGCGCGTGTACGACCGCTATGAGAATGTCGCCTCGTCCAAGACAACGGTGCAGTAGCTATGCGCTTTGAGCTGTTCATCGCCGGGCGCTACCTGCGGGCCAAGCGCAGGCAGGCGGTCGTGGGGGTGATCACGGCCATCTCGGTCATCGGCGTGGCGGCGGGAGTGGCCTCGCTGATCATCGCGCTGGCCATCACCAACGGCATGCGGCGCGATCTGCAGGCTCGATTGCTGGGCTCGACTGCGCACGTGCAATTGATGCGCGTGGCCAGCGACGGTATCCGCGATTGGCGGCCACTGTTGACCAGGCTGGAGAAGCTGCCGCATGTGACCGCCGCTGCTCCCGGACTTTACGGGCAGGTGCTGGCCTCCCGTGGCGCGCGCTCCGGAGGCCTGATGATCGAGGGCATTCTGCCGGCAGACGAGCGGCGCGTCAGCGATCTGCTGCATATGGTCACGTTGGGTTCGGCTCGGCCGCTTCAGCCGCAGCCCGAAAGCACGCAAGCCAATCCAGCCGACGCTTCCCTGCCGCCGCTGGTCATCGGCAAGGATCTGGCGGAGACGCTGGACGCCAAAGTAGGCTCGACCGTCCTCATCACCAGCCCGCAGGGTGAACTGACGCCGCTGGGCATCGTGCCCAAGTTTCAGCGCTTCGCGGTCGCCGGCATCTTCCATTCCGGCTTCTACCAGTACGATTCGGCAATGGCGTTCATGCGGCTGGCCGACGCGCAGCGGCTCTTTGGCGAACCCGATGTGATCTCGGTGATCTCGTTCAAAGTGGACGACTTGTACCACGCGGATGCGATCGGCCGAGAGATCGAGAAGGCAGCGGGCGCAGGCTTTCTGACGACGAATTGGATGGAGCAGAACCGCGAGCTCTTCCGTGCCTTGAAGCTGGAACAGGTGGTGACGTTCATCGTCATCGGGCTCATCGTCTGCGTGGCGGCGCTCAACATCCTCATTGCGCTCACCATGATGGTGATGGAGAAGACGCGGGACATCGCCGTGCTGATGTCGTTCGGTGTGCGGCAGGAGCAGGTGCGGCGTATTTTCCTGTTTCAGGGGCTGTTGATCAGCGGCCTGGGAACGGCAATCGGACTGGTGCTGGGATACGCGCTCTCCTGGGCCGGCGGTCACTACCGCTTCATCCACCTATCAGCGGAGGTGTATTCGATTGACTACCTGCCCTTCGCCCCGCGGGTGACGGACGCGTTGATTGTGGCGGCAGTGGCGCTCTGCGTGTCGCTGCTGGCGACGCTCTACCCCTCAGGATCGGCTGCCCGGGTGCTCCCAGCGGAGGCGTTGCGCTACGAGTAGCAAGCCGCCGGGAGTGACTCCGGGGAGTGACCTTAGACATGTACAAGGTGACACCAAGGATATCCGCGGTGGACAATGCAGGGCTTTTTCCTTTCGCCGGATGACTTCGGAATGGTAGACAGGAGTATGGGAAGCAACGCTGCTGCCGCGGGCAGGGAGATACTTGAAGAGCAGCAGGGCCGTGTCCCTCTGCTTTCAGTTCGCGGGCTGCGCAAGGAGTACCAAACCGGGCGGGGTCAGCTCGTACTCTTTGACCATCTGAGTTTTGCCGTTCCGCAGGGCGAACTCCTGGCCATCATGGGCGCTTCCGGGTCGGGAAAGAGCACGCTGCTGCACCTGCTGGGTGCCCTCGATGCTCCCTCCGCCGGCGACGTATACTTCGCATCCACCTCATTGCAAAGCCTCTCTCCCCGGCAGGCGGCTGGTTTCCGGAATCGTGAGATCGGCTACGTCTGGCAATTTCACTATCTGTTACCGGAATTTACCGCTGCTGAAAACGTGGCGATGCCGCTTTTGGCCCGGGGTGAGTCTAAAAAGAAGGCCGGGGAGGCGGCCCGTGCTTGGCTAAGCGAGGTGGGCCTGGGAGATCGGGCGGAGCACCAGGCCGGTGAGCTCTCCGGCGGCGAACAGCAGCGGGTGTCCCTGGCCCGGGCGCTGGTGACGGAACCAAAGCTGCTACTGGCCGACGAGCCGACCGGGGATCTGGATGCGAAGACGGCCGATGCCATCTTTGTTCTGATTCAACGATTGCACACCAGCCACCGGCTGACCTCTATACTGGTCACCCATAACCACAATCTGGCGGAACGGTGTGACAGGGTTTTGCGACTCGAGGCGGGCCGCATGGAAGACGTGTCTTCGCAGGGAGTGCGGCGAGGATGAAATCTGGGCGCGGGGATGTCCTTTGCGGCGGGTAAAACCGGCCAACGGGGGCGGATGAGTCGGTGACGGCGGGTCTTGCATCTTTAGTAACAGAGACTCATCGCCAGAAATGAGGTAGTAACCAGGGTAGCGGCCACCTTCCAAAAGAAGACGCAGTGCTCTGTAAGGGGGAACATGTTCGAACGGTATACAGAAAAGGCGCGGCGCGTGATCTTCTTCGCACGGTATGAGGCCAGCCAGTTTGGCTCGCCCTATATCGAGACCGAGCACCTGTTGCTTGGTCTGTTGCGGGAAGACAAAGCGCTCACCAATCGCTTTCTTCGCTCCCATGCATCCGTCGAATCGATCCGCAAGCAGATTGAGGGACATACGACGATCCGGGAGAAGGTTTCGACTTCGGTCGATCTGCCTTTGTCCAATGAATGCAAGCGTGTGCTGGCCTATGCGGCGGAAGAGGCCGAGCGGCTTTCACATAAACACATCGGTACCGAGCATCTGCTGCTGGGCCTGCTGCGCGAAGAGAAGTGCTTCGCGGCGGAGATCCTGCACGAGCGGGGTCTGCGGCTCGTGGCCATCCGCGAGGAGCTGGCGCGGGCGACGCAGGAGAAGGCGCCGCAGCAGCAGCGGAACCGCGAATCCAGCCTGCTGGCGGAGTTCTCGCGCGACCTGACCCAGGCGGCGATGGATACGCAGCTCGATCCGCTGGTCGGCCGCGACCAGGAACTGGAGCGTGTGATCCAGATCCTGTGCCGTCGCACCAAGAACAACCCGGTGCTGATCGGCGAGCCGGGCGTGGGCAAAACAGCCATCGTCGAAGGTCTGGCACAGCGGATCTCGGACGGCGACGTGCCCAGCTTCCTGGCCGACAAGCGGGTGCTGGCGCTCGACTTGTCGCTGATCGTCGCGGGGACCAAGTACCGCGGCCAGTTCGAGGAGCGGCTCAAAACCATCATGAAGGAGCCGGTGGAGAACCAGAACTCCATCATCTTCATCGACGAGCTGCACACGCTGGTGGGTGCGGGTTCAGCGGAAGGGTCGCTCGATGCAGCCAACATCCTGAAGCCGGCGCTCAGCCGCGGCGAGATCCAGTGCATCGGCGCAACCACGCCGGGCGAGTATCGCAAGTCGATCGAAAAGGACCGCTCGCTCGAACGGCGCTTCCAGGCGGTGAAGGTGCCGCCGCCGAACGAGGAAGATGCGATCAAGATCATCATGGGTATCAAGGACCGCTACGAGAAGTTCCACGCGGTCAGCTACACGGATGACTCGATCTTCTTCGCGGTATCGCATTCCAACCGCTATATTCCGGACCGTTTTCTGCCGGACAAGGCCATCGACCTGATCGACGAGGCGGGAGCGCGCGTGAAACTGCGCCAGACTTCGCTGCCGGAAGAGATCACGGAGGTGCAGAAGCGGATCAAATTCATCGTCCATCGCATGGAGAACGCGATCGCGAACCACGAATTCGAGAAGGCGCGTTTCTATTCGGACGAGGAACGCAAGGAGCGCGAAAACCTGCGCGCTCTTCGCGACAAATATCATCTCGACGATTCGACGGCGGGCATTGTGGGCCGTGAGGACATCGAGGACGTGGTGAGCCGGTGGACCGGTGTGCCAGTCACCTCGATCAAGGAAGAAGAGACGCAGAAGCTGCTGCGGGTGGAAGAAGAGCTGCACAAGCGCGTGATCTCGCAGGAGAAGGCCATCAGCGCCCTCGCCCGCGCCATCCGCCGCTCGCGTGCGGGCTTGAAGTCGCCCAACCGGCCCATCGGCTCCTTCCTGTTCCTGGGGCCGACCGGGGTCGGCAAGACGGAGATGGCGCGCTCGCTGGCGCAGTTCCTCTTCGGCAGCGAGAAGGCGCTGATCCGCTTCGACATGTCGGAGTTCATGGAGAAGCACTCGGTGTCCAAGCTGATCGGTTCGCCTCCGGGCTACGTCGGCTATGAGGAAGGCGGACAGCTCACGGAACGCGTGAAGCGGTCGCCCTACTCGGTGGTGCTGCTGGACGAGATCGAGAAGGCGCATCCGGATGTCTTCAATATCCTGCTGCAGGTCTTTGAAGACGGCCAGTTGACGGATGGATTGGGCAACACGGTCGACTTCAAGAACGTGATCCTGATCATGACGTCGAACATCGGTGCGCGGCACCTGCAGAAGAAGCAGGGACTGGGCTTCTCGAGCGATCGTGAAGACCTGGTCATGGACAAGATCGAAGAGCTGGTGAAGAGCGAGGTCAAGCGCACCTTCAATCCGGAGTTCCTGAACCGCCTGGACGAGATCATCATCTTCCTGGCGTTGACGGACGCGGACCTGATCCAGATCCTCGAACTGCTGGTGCAGCAGCTCAACGCAAACCTGGCGCAGAAGGCGATCACCATCTCGGTGACCGAAGACGCCAAGAAGTGGATCCTCGAAAAGACGCTGATCGACCGCACCTATGGGGCTCGTCCGCTGCGCCGCGCATTGCAGCGGTATGTGGAAGACCCGCTGTCGGAGGCGTTGATCGCAGGCGGCATAAGCGAACGGCCCGCGTTCCTTGAGGTCTACCTCGAAAACAACCGGCTCTTCTATCGCCCTGTCGGACTCGAAGGCGAAGAGAAGAAGTCGGAGGGCGTGCTGCTGTATAGCTGACCCGCTCGATGCGCTTACCTGAAAGGCCCCGCGAACCCGCGGGGCCTTTCCTGCTGCTGTGTGCACCGGGTTCGGCACGATGGCCGCCGCCGGAGATTTTCCGCTATAGCGCACCGCCCTTCTACCCCTACCCCCTGGGTATGAATTCGCTAAATTCCTCCAAAGAAAGGACTTAGGCCACGGTAACGTCGCTAAATTCCTCTATCTATTGGGGTTACGGGCAAATTCCTGCAAACAAAAGAGTTACCCGCTCTGGTGGCTAGCCGAGTGCGTGAGAGTTGCCAGGGTGAAGTGCCTCCTATTTCCAGTGTACGGGGTCAGAGGTAAAGGTACGCCAAGCGGGAGGTGACGATCGTCATGGGTCTGCGCTGCCGCGCAGAGACCCACCCTAACGCGCTTCCAGTTCCGTTGTGCTTCCGGCGATGTTCCGCGCGTAGGATGAATGGGGCACCCGGTTCCGAGCGGTTTCGATCCGGGGCTGTAGCTAAGGGGCTGGAGCTAAGAAGAGCGGGTCTGCACTGCCGCACAGAGACCCACCCTACGCGCTCCCGGTTCCGAGCGGTTTCGAATCCGGGCTGTAGAACCCACGTCTCGCAGGCACCCCGCGCCCATCTCTCCCGAAACACCCTTGACCTTGCCAGATCGATGTGCGACTCTTTCGCCGCACGGATTTCTATCTCCCAACCGGTGACGAAGAACCCGGCGTCTGTGCGATTCTCCGGGCCCCTTCTGTTGATAAGCCTACTGAACGATGAAAGGTTTCCATGAAGAAGATACCCCTCGCACTCACTGCAGGGCTCGCCATCGCTACCGCAATGGGAGCTTTTAGCCTTATAGCCGCAGCGCAAACCAGCACTTCGAACTTTTATGAGAGGACCGAGGTGGCCCGGGTGGATACGGGGCTGCGGATCGCACCGGTGCCGCTGACCTACACGAAAGCCGACAAGTACATGGTGGGGTTGGGCAGCTACCTGGTGAATGCCATCGGGGATTGCAATGGCTGTCATACCAACCCTTCCTTCGTGGAACCAGGAGGAGACCCGTATCTGGGTCACAAGAAGCAGATCAACAGCGCGCATTATCTGGCTGGCGGTCAGCTTTTCGGGCCGTTCGTCTCACGCAATTTAACGCCTGAAAACGGATTGCCAGCCGGGCGCACATGGCCGGAGTTTCTGAAAGAGATCCGCACCGGGATCGATCTGGACCATGCGCACCCGAAGTTTGGGCCGCTTCTGCAGGTGATGCCGTGGCCCACCACCGACCACGAACTGTTGGCCATCTACACCTACCTGAAGGCGATTCCACCGGCGACGCAGGGCAAGTAATCCGGTCCACGCAAGCCATCCAAAATGCAGATTTGAGAGGCCCCCACCCCACGGGGCCTTTTCTGCGCGTGCTTGCGTAGTACCAGCGAGTGAACAGAAGATCCCCGGGGAAGCCAGGGTTTGACTCGCCTGCCAGGTTTGCATGTAATTCGAGCATCCCATCAATGTGTATGTGGGATTTGGAGGCGAGCTTATTCAACACGCAGATTCCGCGACTCCTGTCCTGCGTGACCTCGCGGTCTCCGCCTCGCGCAGACGTTTCGCCCAGAATGACGATCCACAGGTTCATCGAAGCAACCCTCTCGCACGAGAACTAGCAAAGGAACACCAGCGAATGAAGTACTTCCCCCGCTTGAATCTCGTGTTTGCCGCCGTGTGCGCAGTAGCTGTAGCAGCCGCAACTGGATGCGGAGCTCAGAATGCAAAAGCGCCGGTGCCGGTCCCGGCCACGCAGACGCACCACATCAAGACCGTGTTCATCATCGTGATGGAGAACCGCAACTGGACAGGCAACGGCACCTCGAGTATCAAGGGCAATCCGGCCGCGCCTTACATCACCAAGACGCTGCTTTCCCAGGCCGCGCACGCGGAGAACTATTCGAATCCGCCGGGAAACCATCCCAGCCTGCCGAACTATCTCTGGCTGGAGGCGGGGACGAACTTCGGCATCCTGAATGACAAGCCGCCGGCGCAAAACCACCAAGCCACACCGGAGCACCTGGTCACTCTGCTGGATGCAGCGGGCATCTCCTGGAAGTCCTATGACGAAAACATCAGCGGTACGGTGTGTCCGCTCACGGATGCGGGCACCAAGGATGCGAATGGCAATCCGCTCTATGGCGTCCGGCACGACCCGTTTGTCTACTTCGATAATGTGAGCGGCAACCAGAATGCGAAGTCGTCCTACTGCATCGCGCACGTTCGACCGTTTATCGAGTTCCAGCCCGATCTGGTTAGCAATGCGGTAGCGCGGTATAACTTCATCACGCCGAACGTCTGCGATGACATGCACGATACCTGCGGAGGAAACCCGATTGCGCACGGCGATGCGTGGCTGCAGCAAAACGTGCCCGGTATCCTGAATTCGACTGCCTTTCAAAACGGCGGCGTGCTCTTTATCACATGGGATGAGGCGGCCAGTAAAGATGGACCGATTCCCATGCTGGTGCTGTCGTCTTTTGCAAAGGGCAACGGTTATTCGAACAGTCTCCCCTACACGCATGGATCCATGCTGCGTACGGTCGAGGAGATCTTCGGTGTGACGCCGCTGATGGGGGATGCCGCCAACGAGACTGATTTGAAAGATATGTTTACGGTGTTCCCGTAGGGAGACGCAGGGCTGTCCGTTGGGTGAAGTGTTGCGGCCCCTTCCCCTTCCCCTTCGGCTACGCTCAGGGTCAGGATGGGGCACCCGGCTCTTGTGCACCTTGAGCTTGACTGCTTGGATGGCGTGTGGCGGAGAGTCAGGCACTTACCCCGGCACTGGAAATGATCTAGGATTTGCCAGGTGATTCCAGGAATGCAGATACGCTCTCTCGCTCTTGCAACGGCCATTCTGTCCGCTGCCTCGTTCTCTCTTATTTACGCGCCGCAGGCGAATGCTGCCTCTAAGGGAGCGCAGAGCTCTCCCGTGCTGGTGCTGGATCGCATCACGGGTAGCAAAGCGCTGCCAAACGGCATCGAGCTTCGCAGCGGCGCTGCCGTGATGGAGATCACGGCGTTACGGGACGACGTACTGCGCGTGCGCGTGGGTCCACAGGGTACGCTGCCGGAGGACGCCTCCTGGGCGGTGCTGCCGCAGGCGCGGACGGCCTCGGTGCAGGTGACGCCGGCGAGCGATGGCGCGGCTGCCGGCTTCGCGACCAAAGCGCTGCGGGTCAAGGCAGATCGTGCCACGATGGCGCTGACCATCACCGATCTGAATGGAAATGTCGTACAACAGGACGATCCGGCGCGGCCGGTCGAGTATCACGGCCACGAATTCCGCGTGTACAAGCAGTCGCCGCTCGACGAGCACTACTTCGGCCTGGGCGACAAACCGGGGCCGCTCGACCGGCGCAACATGGCGTTCTCCATGTGGAATACGGATACGTTCGGCTATCAGGAGTCGACCGATCCTATCTACAAGACGATTCCCTTCTTCCTGACCGTGCGTGAGGGCCGGACCGCTGGCGTGTTTCTGGACAACACCTGGCGCTCGAGCTTCGATTTCGACAAGGAGCAGCGCGACGCCTACTCGTTTGGAGCGGCGGATGGGCCGCTGGATTACTACGTGATGTGCGGGCCGGCGCCCAAGCAGGTGCTGAGCGAGTATGCCTGGCTCACCGGGACGACGCCGCTGCCGCCGCTGTGGTCGCTGGGCTACCAGCAGTCGCGCTACAGCTACTACCCCGAGAGCGAGGTGCGCAATATCGCGCAGAAGCTGCGGGAGGACAGGATTCCGGCGGATGTGATCTGGCTGGACATCGACTACCAGAAGGAGAACCGGCCGTTCACCGTGGACACTGAGAAGTTCCCCACCTTCGCCCAGATGATCGCTGACCTGAAGAAAGAGAACTTCCGCACGATCACCATCACCGACCTGCACATCGCGGATCAGCCGAACATTGGATACGCGCCATACGACACAGGCGTGGCGGGCGATCAGTTCGTGAAGATGCCCGATGGTTCGCGGTACGTGGGCGTGGTGTGGCCGGGTCCATCCGTCTTCCCGGACTTCACGCAGGCGAGCACGCGCGCATGGTGGGGCGGTCTCTACAAAGAGTTCATGAGCGACGGAGTCGCCGGCTTCTGGAACGACATGAACGAGCCGGCCATCTTCGAGGTTCCCACCAAGACCATGCCGGACGATGTACAACACCGCATCGACGAACCGGGCTTCAAGAAGCGGACAACGAGCCACTTGGAGATCCACAACGTATACGGGATGGAGAACTCGCGGGCGACCTTCGAAGGCATGCAGAAGCTGGCACCTACCATGCGGCCGTTCGTGATGACACGCGCCACCTATGCGGGCGGGCAGCGCTATGCCGTGACCTGGACGGGCGACAACTCCAGCACCTGGAACCACCTGCGGTTGACTACGCCGATGCTGCTGAACCTGGGGCTGAGCGGCTTTGCGATGAGCGGCGCGGACGTGGGTGGCTTCGCGGGAACACCACAGGCCGATCTGTTAACCAAATGGATGGAGATTGCGGCGTTCCAGCCGATCGATCGCGACCACACGGCCAAGGGCACAGCTTACCAGGAGCCGTGGATGCATGGGCAGCAGCAGGAGAACATTATCCGGCGCTACATCGAAGAGCGCTATCGGCTGATGCCATATCTCTACACCACGGCGGAGGAGATGTCGCGCACCGGCGTACCGATCACGCGGCCGCTATTTGTCGAGTTTCCCGACGCCACGCCGGACAAGCACCCGCTAGACCTGGATGCGCTGGGCGAGTTCATGTTCGGGCCGGATCTGCTGGTCGCGCCGGGGGGATATCCAGATGAACTGGACAACTACGAGGTGCTGCTGCCGCCGGGCGACTGGTACGACTACTGGAGCGGCGACCGCATCGTGCAGCCGACGAAAGTAGCGAGCCGCGACAAGGAACAGCCTAAAGGCGGACCCCAGAAGACAGCCACGGAACGGAACCAGCTTATTCATCCCAGCCTCGATGTGCTGCCGGTGTATGTGCGCGCGGGGGCCATCGTTCCCATGGCGCCGCTGACGCAAAGCACGGCCGAGACGCCGGAAGGTCCGCTGACCCTGCGGGTGTATCCGGCGGCGCCTGGCGTGGATTGCAAAGGCTCGGTGTACCTGGACGATGGCGTGACGACCGCCTACCAGAAGGGCGCTTTTCTGCGGGAGAGCTTTACGTGTTCTAAGGATGCCGACGGTGTGAAGCTCCACATTGGCGCGCGCCAGGGGAGCTACCCAGCCTGGTGGAAGCAGCTACGGGTGGAAGTGTATGACGCACACGCGGTCACGCAAGGGGGCGGCGCAATGCCCGTAAGCTACGATTCCGAGCACAAGGCCGCAGTCGTGGTTATTCCGGACGACGGACACGGCGGCGACGTGAGGATTCCGAATGGCCGATGATGTTTGCTTTCGCCTAGCTTGAGTACGGCGGCCACGATTCTCCCTTGAAGCGGTACACAACAATGTGAGATGCTTACACATTGCAGGGGCTTCTCAATGCGAACCAATATCGAAATCGACGACCGGTTAATGCAGCAGGCGATGCGACACAGCGGCGCGCACACTAAGAAGGCGGCTGTGGAAGCCGGCCTGCGGCTGTTGGTCAAAACCCACTCGCAGACCGCGCTCCGCCAGCTCCGCGGCAAGGTGCAATGGGAGGGAGATCTGAATGAGTCCCGTCTGGGCCGCGGCCAGGAGTAGTTCCCGCGCATGATCCTTCCGGCATGGTAATTGTGGATACGTCTGTTTGGATCGACTACCTGGGCGGTATCAGCAGCCCCCAGACGGGTTGGTTCGACCGCGAGCTTAGCCGGCAGCGTCTTGGGCTGACCGACCTCATACTTTGCGAGATCCTGCAGCGTATTCGTGAAGACGCCATCTTCTCCCAGGTGCGGCTGAAGTTGTCGAAATTCGAGGTGTTCGCCACGGGGGGAGAAGAACTGGCGATAGCATCTGCTCGGAACTATCGACTCTTGCGCGCGCAAGGCTACACAGTGCGTAAGACCATCGACTGCCTCATCGCGACGTTCTGCCTTAGCGAAGATCATTCCCTGCTACATCGTGACCATGATTTCGAGCCGTTCGAGAGGCATCTCGGCCTTCGCGTCGTCCACCCCTGAAGGCAACGGCGCTGCGGCCCCCAAGTAGCTACTCCCTGGTCGGAGCCAAGAATAGTTATCGTCCAGTGCAACACCCGCTAGTGAACACCCGCATCACAAGTACAAGAGACATATCTGAACGGCGGACGACGGCGTCAGCCCCTGTTCGCAGTCAAAGCGGTATGCCGCGCCGACCCTTCGAGCGACGGAAACTCGAGCGACGGAAAACCCCCAACCTGATCAAGCCGGAACGAATCCCGGAACCGAATCGAGGATCTATGTATCACCATGTAAAGAAGCTGATGTATGACGTCAACGTGGGTACCCCTGACGTTCGTTTTGGCAACATGCTGCTGGAACAGTTCGGCGGGGCAAACGGCGAACTCGCTGCAGCAATGCAATATACGATCCAAGGCTGGAACTGTGATGATCCGGAACGCAGGGATCTGCTGCTGGACATTGGGACCGAGGAGATCAGTCATCTTGAGGTCGTAGGCGCGCTCGCTCGCATGCATCTGAAGCCAATGAAGGCGTTGCAGCACGCAGAAGAGGACCCTCTTATCGCAGTTGCGGGCGGCGGGGGACTGGATCTGCGCAACTCCATGGGAAATCCATGGACAGCCGACTACCTGAAGATCTCGGGCGAGCTGGACGTCGACCTACGTAGCAACATCGCTGCAGAAGCGCGCGCGAAGATCACCTACGAGCGGCTGATGAATCTGACGGACGATCGCGGATCGAAGGACGCGCTGCAGTTCCTGATGACGCGCGAGATCACGCACCTGAAGGCGTTCGCCGCTGCGCTGGACAGCTTGGGTAAAGATCGATTCACGATCGGCAAGCTGCCACCCACTCCGGGCGTGGTGAACGAGTATTACAACGACTCAACCGGCGAAGGCCAGGTGGGCAAGGATGGCGTCGGCGACTGGATCAGCATGTTTGGACTCCATGTAGCGGATACGCCGGAAGAGGTACTGCAGGGCTCCAACGGCCACACCAAAGACAGCAACGGCAAAGCGGCTACGTCGAAACAGCGCACGTTCGCTAAGTAGTTGATAATGCATTTCGAGAAAGGGGCCATCTTCCCGGATGGCCCTTTCTGTTTGCACTGGGATCCGTGCCAGGCGCAGATGCCTGGGAGGGGCATATAGAACCATGAATTGCTC
>JBPCNO010000021.1:0-31593 GCA_051001135.1 Acidobacteriaceae bacterium | reverse complement strand
TGTGCGGGGTGTAGTCACTCAGCTCGAACTCGTCGGCGTTCGCCCGCCGCAGCAGCTCGACCACCAGTTGTAGTTTGCTGCCGTAGCGGCCGACACGTGCGCGCACTTTGACGACGTCGCCTGTGTCGAACTGCTCCAGAGCCGGCTCGAAGTTCTCCCACATCACGGCTTCGCATTGTCCCGTCCGATCGCTGAGCTTCAGCGCGAGAAACGGCGTACCGTCCTTCTTGGTGCGGATCTGCTTGGAGCAGACCGCGAGAAAGAGGGTAATGGGCGGCTGGTTTTCATGCCGGCCGGCCTCCGAAAGAAAAATTGTCTTCATGAAGCGGTTCCCTGGACCATGCTTTCCCGGCTGAAGTGCACAGCGCTGCCCCGGAGTTTGCCCCTTCTAGGGCTGCTGTTGTGTGGGCGCGGGCTGGGTAGCAGGGGGAGCACTCTGCTGCGGCTGGCCGGCCGGAGCGGTGTCCGGCGTGGCAGCGGGCGCACTCTCCTGCGGAGCTGTGCCTGGATTCGCCGGCGGAGCGCTGCCGGGTGTAGCCAGCGGTGACGGCGTAGAACTCGGCGGCGGCGCTGGAGCCTCAGGCTTCTTGCCCGCATTGTCGGCATAGCGCGTCTTCTCGCCCTTGGTCTTCGCCTTCTTCGGGTGCAGTGTGTCCCCAGCCAGCCCCAACGGCGCGGACTGCGTCTTCTGCGCCTCCACTTCGTCGGTTGAGATCTTCTCGACGTTCTCCGTCTCCGCCTGATCGGCCGACTTCACCTTCTTCGGCTTGGGGATGCGGGCCCGGTCGGCGAAGCGCGTCTTCGCCACCGGCGCCGCCTGGGTGGGAACATCGGCGTTGGTACTGATATCCGGCGCGACGTTGCGGGCTACCTGACCGTCACTGCCCGCGGCACCTGTGCCCGCAGCTCCGGCTCCAGTAGCGATTCCAGTCTGCGCGCCTTCCGCTGTCTGGACCGTCGGCGTGGCTGCCGCCGGCAGGGCCTCGCGCGGAGCCTGACCGTACCGTACCTTTTCCTTCTTGCCAGGCTTCTGCGTTGCCGTCGGGGCCGTGGTGGCTACCTGCGTGGTCGCGCCGGCAGCCGTCGCCGTGGCGCCCGCTTTGGATTTGTTCCGGTAGGTGTGACCGGTCGCACGATAGCGCGTGCGCTGCAGCTTCGCTTTCTTCTTGGGCGCCGGCGGGATGTAGGCGCTGTAGAGCGGCTTCACCGAATCGCTGGTCGCAGCCGAGTCCACGTAGCCGGGTCGGTAATCGATGTAGGCCTGCTGCCGCAACTGCGTCAGGTACAGGCGAAGTTGCGGCTGCATCCGGCTCATGAATGCGGCCTCTTCCACCTGTGGCCGCACTGCATTCAGGTCCGGCGCGCCGCCCGGCGTATGCTGCGTCACCTTGAGGATCACGTATCCCTGCTTGGTGCGGATGGGCTCCGTGATCTGGCCCGGCTGCAACGCGAAGGTCTTGTCTTCCAGTTCCTTGGCCAACATTCCCCGGCGGAACTCCCCCAGATCCCCGCCCTGCGCCGCCGTCGAACCGGTCGAGTCTGCCTTGGCCAGTTCTTCAAACGACGACCCGGCTTTGAGCTTTGCCGCGATTCCGTCAGCCTTCGCCTGCGCCGCCGCAAGGTCGGCCGCCTGGTCTGTCCCCGTCCCCACCGGAATCAGGATCTCGCTTAGCCGGACACTCTCCGGTTGCGCGAATTCATCCTTGTGCTGCTGGTAAAAGCGCTGCAATTCCGCGGACGAGAGTTGGATGTGCCGTCCCACCTCGTCCCGGATCACCTGTTGCGTGATGATGCCGTTGCGGATGTTCTGCTTGAAATCTTCGTAGGAGACGCCCTGCTGGGTCGCCGCCTTCTCCAGGTCGTCCATCGACTCCAGATGGTTCTGCTTGCGGATCTCGTCCAGCCGCCGCACCAGTTCCGTATCGCCGGTAATACCCAGTTCCTTGCCTTTGGAGAGCAGCAGTTGCTGATCCACCAGGTCACGAAGCAGATCGTGCTTGCGGTTCGCCAGGTCCTGCGCACTCCAGCCCTGCTGCTTCCCATCCTGTTCTAGCTGCTGCATTGCGCGGTCATAATCGGACCGTGTGATGATCTGCTCGTTCACGCGCGCCACGATATCTTCAACCACTGTGCCGCCGAAGGGCGATGCCTGTGCCGTTGGCTCGAACTTCTGCTGCGCGGCGGCCTGTTGCTGTGCCTTGGTAGGCTGCTGCGGCGCGGCCGGCTGCGCGCTGGGCTGCTGCGTTGGCGCGGCCGGCTGCTGCGTGGTGGTCGCCTGCTGTGCAATCAGCGGGACCGCAACCAGCGGAGACGCGATCAGGACCGAGCCGGCGAGGAGCAAAGATCTGAGCTGCAAGGGCCGCGGGATCGAGACACGCAGGATCGAGGTACGGAGTACGGAGGAGGCAAAAGCAAGGTCGCGAAGGGTCATCGGGTATCTCTACTACTCCAGACGGGCCGAACTTGGAAAGCGTGAGCGGCCCCGCGTTTCCCCATGCCAAACTTTCCATCGGCATCGAGATTCAGCGGTCCGTTGCTGCCATGTGGTCCGTTGCTGCCATTCTAATCGTGCCCGCGCAGCCGTGCACCTCCATCGGGGCAAGTTCGTCCACTGCCCCGATTTCCTGCACGCTTTCCCTAATGTTTTCCGAGGATCCCGTTGATCAGATCGGAGGGATTCGGCTTCTTGCCCGGCGTGTTCCCCTTCCGATTGAGAAAGCCGTTGATCAGTCCACCGGCATTGTTCTTCAGCAGATTCGACACATCGGCATGGAAGCTGGGATTGCTCGCAGGCCCAGTGATGGTCAGCGGAATACCGTTGGCCGTGGCAGCCGAGAGCCGCTGGCCTGCCAGGCTATTCACCATACCTAGAACACCGACGCCGCTGTCCAGCTTCAACAACAGTTGGTAGTTCAGAATGCTAGCCGGGGAGATCGTACCGGCGCCCGTCCCCGTACCCAGCCCGGGGATGACTATCACCAGGTTGTCGGTGCGGATTCCCGACGGCGCCGCCGTCAGAGTAGTGAGCAAAGAACGAATGAGGGTGGAATTGCCCGTGCTTGCACCGTTGAGCCCCTGAATCTTCGCGCCCAGGTTGAAGCCCGCCATCCGCGTGTTATCCACCGTCAACGGTCCGGTGATGACGGTAGCATTCGGCGTTCCGGTAATCGCGAAGTTGAAGCCGAGCGTACCGCCCTGCAGCTTCGATCCGGAGGGCAGCTTGACGCCAAACGCCGGCAACAGCGCCTCCAGTTGATCGATCGGCAGTCCGCCGCCGGCGGTCTGCAGCTTCAGCACCGGCTCCCTGCCCGCAAGCTCGACCGTACCCTTGGTGTTGATCGCTACATTGCCGATCCGCGGCTGCAGCGACTGGATCGTGGCGACGCGGCTCTGCAGGTTATAGACGAGGTTATAGGCCAGATCGAGCGGCTGCTGCGCCGGCGTGCCCTGGCGCGCGATCTTCAAACCGTTCGCCCGCGCCGTACCCACCGCGGTCACGTTCTGGCTGTCGGATCCCAGCTTCGCATTGGCATCCGCCACCATCGCCAGACCCTGCGAGGCATCGACCAGGCCGGCCGCGACCGGATCGAGATGCTTGAGGTCCAGCGTTGCGCTGAAGGGCGTGAGAGAGGCGTCGCCCTTCGCAATCGGCCCCGCCTCTCCGTCCAGCTTCAACTGCCCGCTTGCCGGCAGATTGGCCGAGAGCGTGAAGGGAAAGCGGGAGGCGAAGGAGAAGTTCTTCGCGCTCAGGTTGACCTGCGTGTAGACCACCGGCTTGCTCTCGGCCGGTACACTCGTCACTGTCACTGTGCCATCTTGCACCTGGAACGACTGCACCGTCAGTTGCGGCATGCTGGAGGCCTGCTGCGGCGTGCTGGAGGCAGGCTTGGCAGTGCGGGCAGCGTTCGCGGTTCCGGTGCTGGCAGCGTTCGGGGTTCCCGTGCTGGCAGCATTCGCCGTTCCGAAGCTCGAGAAGTTCCACGTCCCGTTGGCCGCATGGACCAGGTGCACCGCCGGTTGCGTCGCGGTAAAGCTGGTCACGTGCACCTGATGATCGAAGATCAGCGGCTGCATCTCGACGCCGATCTTCAGGTTTGGGGTCTGGAGAAACGGCGCCGTGCTGAAGGTGGGATCATCGGCAATCGCGACGTTCTCCGCCTGCAAGCTGCCGGTAAAGATGGAAAATTTCATGTTGCCGATCGTGACCTTGCGGCCCAGCGCCGCCGACAAATCCGACTCGATCTTCGGCCTGAACGTGTTTGCATTGATGAACAGCGGGATCAGCGCGACGATAATCAGCAGAACGACAACCACGCCAAGAACGATTTTGAGTGAACGCTTCATCTCTACCTCGCGCGATGCGCAATGGACACGCCGCCTCGTATGCGTGAGATGCCGGAGACCGACCGGGCGGTTCCTGTTCTGTTGCCGACTTGACAAATGGCGCCAGTATATTTATACATAGCATCATGCATATTTATGCATGATGCTATGGGAGCTTGCCTGCTTCGGATAGCCCCAACCGATGAAACAAATCCGTCACAACGCGATCCAGCAACTCATCCTCACGCAGCCCATCGCGAACCAGGAGGAGCTGCGGCGCTTGCTGATCAAGCGCGGCTTCGAGGTGACACAGGCGACACTCTCCCGCGATCTTCACGAGATGCGCCTCTACAAGGGCCCCGATGGTTACCGGGCGCCCGCCGTCGGCGTCGAGGAAGAAGACGACCGTCCCGGCATCGACGAGGTGCTGCGCAGTTTCGGGCTCAAGGTCAGGCAGGCCATGAATCAACTGGTCGTGTTCACCACCGACGGCAGTGCTCAGCCGGTGGCCGTCGCACTCGACTACGAGGAGTGGGACGAGGTGGTGGGAACCATCGCCGGTGACAACAACGTCCTGGTGATCTGCCCGGATACCAAGAGCGCAACGCTGCTGCGGGCGCGGCTGGAAGAGATGATCGGTTGATGATGCACCACACTCCAGTCCAATCCGGCGCAGTCCAATCCGGCGCAGTCCAGACCGCCGCAGTCCAAACCGCCGTCATGGGCGTGAGCGGCTACGCCGGCGCCGAACTCGCGCGCCTGCTGCTGCAGCATCCATGCCTCAAAGCCGCGCCACCGCTGTTCTTCAGCCGGGAGGGCTCCGCGCCGAAGCAGCTTGCGTCACTGCATCCACAGCTCACCGGCATGGCAAACGGCGCAGCCTCCCCACTCATCGAACCGTTCGATCCTGCCACCCTCGCGGCGCGTGGAGTAGAGGTCCTCTTCCTCGCGACGCCGCACGAGCAGTCGCGGTCCTATGCGCCGCAGGCACTTCATGCCGGTATCAAAGTCATCGATCTGAGCGGCGCATGGCGGCTCACCGAATCCAGGAATCGCGCCGTCTACCAGTTTGAAGACGAGGATTGCGACTGCGTAGCGCACACCCAGGCGCAGGCGGTCTACGGCCTGCCGGAGCTTCACCGTGCGGCCATCGCCGACGCCGATCTGGTCGCCAATCCCGGCTGCTATGCCACCTCGATTATTCTCGCGTTGAAGCCGCTGCTCGCGGCCGGCCTGGTTGACCTCGAGCACGGAATCGTATGCGACGCCAAGTCCGGCGTCTCTGGCGCGGGCAAGACGCCCACGGCCAAGACACACTTCATGTACGCCGCCGACAATCTCTCCGCCTACAGCCTCTTCGGCCATCGGCACACCGGGGAGTTGCTCGAGCAACTCGGCCTGACTGACGACGCAATCGTCTTCACGCCGCACCTGCTGCCCATCCCCCGCGGCATTCTTTCGACTATCTATCTGCGTCTCCGCGAGCGCACCGCGGCTGAGCAGGTGGAAGGCTGTCTGCGTCACTTCTACCGGGAGAGCCCATTGGTGCGCGTCTATCCGGCCGGACAGTTGCCGCAGCTCCAGTGGTCGGTCCGCACCAGCTTCGCCGACATCGGATTCGAGCTCAACGCCGACGGCCGGCGGTGCGTGCTGGTCTCCTGTCTCGACAACCTGCTGAAGGGCGCCGCCGCACGGGCGGTCCAGAACCTGAACCTGATGTGTGGCTGGAACGAAACGGAAGGGCTCCTATGAAATATGTCGTCAAGCTGGGCGGAGCCGCACTCGAAGATCCTGCGCTGCTCCTCGCCTGCGCGCGGGCTATCGTCGAAATGGTGCGCGACGGCAATCGGGTAGCCGTGGTGCACGGTGGCGGCGTGGCGCTCACCCGCACGCTCAAGCAGCTCGGCAAGCAGAGTGAATTTGTCGCCGGCCTGCGCATCACCGATGCCGAGACGCGCGATGCGGCGCTCATGGTGCTCGGTGGACGCGTCAACAAGTCTCTGGTGGCCGCGCTGGGCGGACTCGGACAGCCCGCTGTCGGACTCTCCGGCGGAGATGGCCTGGTCTTTCGTGCGCGCAAAAAGCGTACCGCGCCGGACCTGGGCTTCGTCGGAGAGATCGTCTCCTCCGACCCGCGCTGGCTGGATGCCATCTGGCAGATGAAGGCCGTGCCGGTTCTCTCCAGTCTCGCGCTGGGCTTCGACGGTGAGTACTACAACATCAACGCGGATGAGATGGCGGCGGCCTGCGCCATGGCGACGAGGGCCGATGCGCTGGTCTTTCTCACCGACGTGCCCGGCGTCCGCGCGGCCGATGGCGAGGTGATGCGCTGGCTCACCCTCGATCAGATCGCCGGACTGGCGCGCGATGCGGTGATCAGCGGCGGCATGCTACCAAAGCTGGGCGCATGCCGCGAGGCGTTGCTCCACGGCGTCAAGCGAGTGCGCATCCTGCCCGCGGATGCCGCCGCCTCGCTTCCCGATCTGCTGCATACAAAGGTGCTGCACGGAACCGAAGTATTAGTCGCTTGAAAAGAATTTCACTGCCAGAAAGTCACTGAAAGAGAGTCGCGTGAAAGAAACACAGACCATCGTGCATGGCCATCCATCACAAACGCATACAGAGACCGCTCCATCTCCGCACTCGCTCGCGGCGGTGCAGGCGGCGGAAGCCAGGCTGCTGCTGCCAACCTATGAACGCACCCCCATCCTGTTCGTCGCAGGGAAGGGCGTACACCTCATCGATGACCAGGGCCATCGCTATCTCGATCTGCTGAGCGGCATCGGCGTCAATGCGCTCGGCTACGCGCATCCTGCCATCGAGGCCGCCATCGCCGGGCAGAGCCCCAAATTGCTGCACATCTCCAACCTGTTCTTTCATACCGGACAGGCGGAGCTGGCCGCCCGGCTCACAGAGAAGACCGGCATGGACCGCGTCTTCTTCTGCAACAGCGGCACCGAGGCATGGGAGACGGCGCTCAAACTGGCGCGCGGCTATGCCGGCGTAGCCCGCGCGGAGGGTCGCAATCTCGGCACACGGTTCCTGGCAGTCGAACACAGCTTTCACGGACGCACCATGGGCTCCCTCTCCACCACCCACAAGCTGCGCTATCGCGAACCCTTCCTGCCGCTGCTCCCGGAGGTGGACTTCGTCCACTTCGACGATACCGCCGGCCTCCGTGCGAAATTTTCCGAAGACGTCTGCGCCATCTGCATGGAGGTGGTGCAGGGCGAGGGCGGGATCCGCATGGTCTCGGCGGAGTTCCTGAGAACTGCGCGCGAGCTATGCGACGAGACCGGCGCGCTCCTGATCCTGGACGAGATCCAATCCGGGCTGGGTCGCACCGGCAAGTGGTGCGCCTACCAGCACTATGACGTGCGCCCCGACATCACCACCCTCGCCAAGCCGCTGGCCGGCGGACTGCCTCTCGGCGCCATGCTGTGCACCGAAGAGGCCGCGCGCGGCATGCAGCCGGGCCTGCACGGAACCACCTTCGGCGGTGGACCGCTGGCCTGCGCCGTCGCCATCGCGGTCATCGATACGCTCGAACGCGAGTCCATCCTGGCGCACGTCGAGCAGGTCGGCCGCTACTTCAGGCAGCAGCTTCAGTCGCTGCAGGCGCGGCACCCGGGCTTGACCCACGTACGCGGCATGGGGCTGATGCTGGCGCTTGAGCTCGACTCGCTCGAGTTCGCCAAGGCCGTGACTGCGGAGATGCTCAAGCGGCGCATCCTGGTCAACCGCACCAGCGACACCGTTCTGCGTTTTCTGCCGCCTTACATCCTTGGCAAAGAAGAGGTAGACCTCGCCATCGCCGCACTCGACGAGAGCCTTCACGCGCACGCCGCTCTCGCTATTCACGGAGGTCACGATCATGGCCACTAGAGCCTATGCACCCAATGCCCTGCGGAGCGCCCACCCGGCGTCTGCCATCCCCCCATCCCCTGCCGAAGGCAGCTTCACGCTCGCCGCGAAGTCGCTCGCCGGACGCGATCTCTGTTCCCTCACCGATCTCTCCTCGGGCGAAGTGCAGGCGCTCCTCAAGCTGGGTCATACGGTCAAACTGAACCCGGCGAAGTATCGCCACGCCCTCGACGCCCGGCAGATGGTGATGTTCTTCGAGAAGGCGTCGCTGCGCACGCGGCTCACCTTTGAAGCCGCCATCAATACGCTCGGCGGCAACGCCATCTTTGTGGACCAGACGCAGTCTCCGCTGGGAGAGCGCGAGTCCCTGGGCGACATGGCCCGCAATCTGGAGCGCTGGGCGGACCTCATCGTGCTGCGCACCTATGCGCACGACACCATCACGGAGATGGCCCAGCATGCACGCGTGCCGGTCATCAACGCGCTCAGCGATCTGGAGCACCCCTGCCAGGCGCTGGCCGATTTCATGACGCTTGAAGAGCACTTCGGCACCGTCCGCGGACTCAAGTTCGTCTACGTCGGCGACGGCAACAACGTGTGCCATTCGCTCATGCTGGCGGCGGCGCAATTGGGCGCGCACTGCATCGTCGCCACACCGCAGCGCTATGGCCCCAAGAGCGAAGTAATCGCACAAACCAACGCCATCCTGGGACGGCTGGGTGGCAGCCTCACGCTGATGGAAGACCCAGTGGCAGCGGTGAGTGGCGCCGATGCGGTCTATACCGACACCTGCACCAGCATGGGCTCCGAGCACGAAGCGACCAAGCGTGCGCCCATCTTCAAGCCGTACCAGATCAACGAGTCGCTCATGGCGCATGCCGCTCCTCACGCGGTCTTCATGCACTGCCTGCCCGCGCATCGCAACGCCGAGGTCACCGATCAGGTGCTCGATGGCCCGCAGTCCATCGTCTTCGATCAGGCAGAAAACCGCATGCATGTGCAGAAGGCGCTGCTGCTGATGTTGTTGAACGCCGCGCTGCCGCCGGCCTCTCCACGCAAAGCCGCCGCGTCTGCAAAGGCAAGACCGCCGCGCAAACGCGAACTGGCATTCACCTAGAGTTCACGCCGCGACTTCGCGCACAATCCGAGACTCGTAGAGGGAGATCTTTCAATGGCTGACAAAGTTGTTCTTGCATACTCCGGTGGACTCGACACCTCGATCATCATTCCCTGGCTCAACGAAAACTACGGCATGGACGTGATCGCCATGATCGCCGACGTAGGCCAGGGGGAAGATCTCGACGCCGTCATCGAAAAGGCCTACAAGACCGGGGCCAGGAAGGTAGTTGTCCGCGATCTGCGTGACGAGTTCGTGACCGGCTATGTCTTCCCCACAGTGAAGGCGGGCGCGGTCTACGAGAACAAATACCTGCTCGGCACCTCCATCGCGCGGCCTGTCATCGCCAAACATCAGGTGGAAGTCGCGCTCGCGGAAGGAGCGGTTGCGGTCGCGCACGGCTGCACCGGCAAAGGCAACGACCAGGTGCGCTTCGAACACGCTTACCAGTCGCTGGCGCCGGAACTCAAGGTCATTGCGCCATGGCGTGAATGGACGCTGAACAGCCGCGAGGACTGCCTGGACTACGCCGAGGCGCATGGTATCTCCGTCGCAGCCAGCCGCGAGAAGATCCACTCGCGCGACCGTAACCTGTGGCACGTGAGCCATGAAGGCGGCGAGCTTGAAGACGCTGGCACCGCTCCGCTCGCGACCACCTGGACCATGACGCGTTCGCCACAAGAAGCACCCGATCGCGAGGAGCAGGTAACGATTGGCTTCGAGGCCGGCATCCCCGTCTCGGTGGACGGCATGCGACTTCCCCCCGTCCAGTTGGTGGAGCTGCTGAACGAGATCGGCGCGCGCAATGCCATCGGCCGCATCGACCTGGTGGAGAACCGCTTCGTCGGCATCAAGAGCCGCGGCTGTTATGAGACGCCCGGCGGGACGCTGATCGTCCTCGCGCATCGCGAGCTCGAAGCGCTCACGCTCGACCGCGACGTTGCGCATTACAAGCAGCACGTGGGACTGCGCTATGCGGAGCTGGTCTACAACGGCCTCTGGTTTACGCCTCTGCGCGAGGCGCTCGACGCCTTCGTCGACAACACACAGCAGAACGTCACCGGTACAGTCACGTTTTCGCTCTACAAAGGCAACGTCAGCGTGGCTAGCCGGGAGTCCGCGTTTTCGCTCTACTCGACCGACCTCTCGTCTTTCACCATGGGCGAGAGCTACGACCAGAAGGACGCCAAGGGCTTCATCCAGATCCTCGGACTGCCAGCGCGCCAGCGTGCCCGGCTGCTGAGCAAGCAAAGAGAGGTTGTGAAGTGACCATGTGGTCGGGGCGTTTTGAAGAGCCCCTCGATCCAGCCTTTGCGGACTGGCAGCGCTCGTTCTCCTTCGACTGGCGGCTTCTCCCCCAGGAGATCGCCGCCAGCAAGGCGCACGCCAGCACGCTCGCGGCG
The DNA here is from genome assembly GCA_051001135.1 of Acidobacteriaceae bacterium. Taxonomy (GTDB): domain Bacteria; phylum Acidobacteriota; class Terriglobia; order Terriglobales; family Acidobacteriaceae; genus CAWHMN01. The sequence goes on along the minus strand of JBPCNO010000021.1, from coordinate 20,886 downwards.
GCAGGCCTGCTCACCACGCAGGAGCTCACCGCGATGCGTGCCGCGCTCGAATTGATTCTTCACGACCACTGGGACGATCCGGCGAAACGCGTGCTGCTAACGAGGTCGAACGAAGCAGAAGACGTGCACCACTTCGTCGAGTTGGAGCTGGTGCTGCGCGTGGGCGACCTGGGACTGAAGCTCCACACCGGACGCAGCCGCAACGAGCAGATTGCCACCGATCTGCGCCTCTATGTACGTGCACAGAGCGAGCGCGTCCGCGGGCGCCTCGAAGCCTGGGCGGCTGCTCTGGTCCAGCAGGCCCGTGCCGCGGGCACGTCGGCCATGCCCGCCTACACCCATCTGCAGCGCGCCGAACCAGTGCTGGTGGCGCATTGGCTTCTCGCCTATGTCGAGATGTTCACGCGCGATCTCAGCCGCCTCCAGGACCTCGAGCATCGCTTGAATGATTGCCCGCTCGGCTCGGGTGCCATCGCCGGCGCCACACTCACGCTCGACCGCTCCATCGCCGCGCGTGAGCTGGGCTTCGCCGCCTCCACGGCCAACAGCGTGGATGCCACCAGCGATCGCGATTTCGTCGTCGAGTTCCTGCAGGCGCTCGGCTTGATCGCCGTGCACGCGAGCCGCTTCGCGGAGGAGATCACCCTGTTTGCATCAGCCGAGTTCGGCTTCGTGACGCTGCCGGAGGCATTCTCGACCGGCTCCAGCGCCATGCCGCAGAAGAAGAATCCCGACCTCACGGAGCTGGTGCGCGGCCGCACCGCCCGCATCCTTGCGGCATCGCAGACAGCAGCGGTGCAGTTGAAAGGGCTGCCGCTCGCCTACAACAAAGACCTGCAGGAGATGCAGCATCCGCTCTTTGAAGCTGTCGAAGCGATCGAGCCGATGCTCGCGCTGCTGCCGCGCTTCACCCTGGCGCTGGCCTTCCGCGCCGATCGCATGGAGGCCGCCTGCCGCAGCGGATATCTCAACGCCATGGCCGCTGCCACCTACCTTTCGCACCGCGGCCTTCCCTTCCGCCGCGCTCATCACATCATCGGGCAGGCGGTGCGGTATGCGCTCGATAAGGGCTGCGAGCTGGGCGATCTCTCGCTCGAAGAGCTCCGCCAGCTCGCGCCGCAATTCGACGCCGACTTCTTTGCCGCCATCACCCTGCAATCGACGCTGAACTGCCACGACGTTCCCGGTGGCACCGCCATCGGCCGCGTGGCAGCAGCGCTCGCGCTCGCCGAGCAACGCTTCCCCGCTCCTGGCAGTGCGCCGGCGCAGAAGGAGGTGGCTCATGCACATCCGTAAGGCGCAGCTCCAGGATGCCGAGCACATCCATCATCTGGTGAACAGCCTATCGTCCGACGGCACACTGCTACACCGGCCCTTCGCCGAGGTCTGCGAGAACGTGCGCGACTTCACTGTTGCCGTCTCCGAGGCCGGAGAGTTCCTCGGCTGCGGCGCACTCCATCTTTACGGCCCCCACTTGGCCGAGGTGCGCTCGATCGTGGTCAGTCCGCAGGCTAAAAGCTTCGGGGTGGGCGGCCATCTGCTCTTTGCCTTGCTTGAGGAGGCCGGCCAGCACGGGGTCGGCTGTGTGTGCCTCTTCACGCGCATCCCGGAGTTCTTCGCGAAGTACGGCTTCACCTTTGTCGCGGACCGCGCCGCGCTGCCGGACAAGATCTACAAAGACTGCCAGAGCTGTCCCCGTCTGGATCGCTGCGATGAGGTCGCCATGGCCCGCGGCGAGTTGCCCGATATGTCCATCCTCGGCCCCCGCGAGCCGGTCGAACACCTGGTCCGCCTCGCGACATAACGCGGTATTCCCGCCAATACCCATGGTCGTCATTCTGAGCGCAGCGAAGAATTCAGTGAGAATTTTCTTGGCCTGCCACTCACCCATCCAGCTGCGCGCTGAAATCTTGCCTGGCGCGCCACCTTCCACGCGCGCAGTCTACAATGACGCAGTCGCTCGCACCCGGGCAACCGTCGCAAACCTATGGACTGGAAAATCGTTCTCGCGCTCGTCTCGTGTGCTGTTCTGGGGTTGCGTCATGGATTCGACTACGACCACCTCGCGGCCATCTCGGACATCACCGCGGTGCAGCGTTCCTGGAAACAAGGCATGCGCCTTGGACTGACCTACGCCGTGGGCCATGCGGCCACCGTGGTTCTGCTGGGCGCGGCGGTCATCATGCTGCACCTGCCGCTGCCCACCCGCCTGGACGCCTGGGCCGAGCGCCTCATCGGCGTCACGCTGGTGCTGCTCGCATTCCTGGTCATCGGCAACCTGTTTCGGCGCGGTCATTCCCATCGCGCGATGGAGAGCCGGATCGCGCTGCTGATCGCCAGCGCTCGCTGGGCGCAGTGGCGTGTGCGCCGTTTCTTCCAGCCTCATCTGCCGCCGCCCCAGCCCTTCCAGTGGAACTACTCCGGCGGCTCGGTCTTTCTCATCGGCGCGCTCCACGGCCTGGGCGCGGAAACACCCAGCCAGTTGCTCCTCTTCCTGCTTGCGGCCAGCCTGGGCGGCACCGCCCGCGGCTTCCTCGGTCTCGCCGCCTTCGCCCTGGGCCTCATCGTCATGAACGGCATCATGACCGCGACCCTCGGCGGCATCTTCGGCGCCAGCCAGCATCGCCCGCGGCTCTTTCGCTGGGTAGCGATCGGCGGCGCAGCCTATAGCTTCATCATCGGCGTCATCTTCATACTGGGCTCATCCGGCAAACTACCACCGCTCGGCGACTAGAGCGGATCCCTAAACACTCCGGGTGCCCCCATTCTTTGCGCCCCATGGAATCCGGCGTGCTCCGCATCGTCTGCGCGCAGAGGGTGGGTCATGCGCCGCAGGCGCATGCGCTGGCCACGGGCTCAAATATGGTATCGGTCTACTCCGAAGCCACTGGTCGGACTCGGCGCTTAATCCAGGATCGGGCCCTCGCGACTCCGATCGTTCCTGCGCCCCACAAAGAAAAGCTCCATGGCAGCTTGTTGCTGCCATGGAGCGTTGCTCGTGAAGGGTGGTAGTTACTTGATGGAGATCGCCTGCACCGAGTACGGCCCTACAGAGATGGTGGCGCTGTAGGACGTTCCTCCTTGCGAGGTGAGCGACAGGGATGAGCCCGAGATGGAACGCCCATTCAGAATCTGGTACAGCGTTCCAGTGCTTGAGCCGAACCCGCTATTCGCAATCGAGACACTCACCTGTCCCAGGTTCGCCGGTGTCGGATTGATGATGACGATCGCGTCCTGCGTCGAGTTGTAGAACGCGGTCACCACCAGTTGGCCTCCCGAATTCCCCGGCGTGATGGACTTGGCCATGTGTCCGCCACTCTCCAGGCCCAGGTAGTTGGATCCGAAGTAAAGCTGGTAGAGGAAGTACTCCGGATACGGTTGGGAGGTACTGCTGTAGGAGAAGGCACAATCCATGTTCGCGTCGATGGTGCCGATCAGGCAGAAGTACGGTTTGGCATTCGCCGCGAAGTAAATCATCTTGCCGATGCCGGTGGGCGTGCCGGCATACGCCGCATTCAGCGCGTCGGCCACATAGATGCCGTTCCACACCGGCGACAACGCGTAGTCGTTGCGGCAGCAATCTTTCGCGAAGGCCCAGTTCATGTTGTATTCACTGAGGTAGATCGGCAGTTGGCTGCCCAGCGGCTGCTTGCCCGCCTTCACCGCCGCCACCGCCTGCAGGTATCGGTAGTATGGTCCGGCGCCGGAGCTCTGCGTCTTCTGATACACCGGTTCGATCGAGTTGTAGGTATTCCACTGAGCTCTCAGGTCTGGGCCGCCATACATGTAGTCGTGGTAGCTCGTGAACTGGACGTAGGGAGCCGTAGTCGGATTGGAAAGCAGCGCCGGCGTCCAGGAATAGGGCCCCGTCGGCGACGTCTGCAGACCAGCGGTTGCCGGGCCGCCGACCCGGACATAAGTCGCGCCATCGGCTTTGGCCTGCGCCTCCATCAGCGGAGCGGCAGCAGCGAAAAGCTTGATATAAAAATCAAGCTTCGCGGTGCTCGGAGCCGCCGCCAGACCGCAGAGTGCACCCGTGTTCGGCTCGTTCCAGATCTCGTAATCCGTCACGACGCCGGGAAAGTTGGCATCCATATGCGCGACATACTGGGCAGCTATCTTTCCCCATGCATTGACGTCCGACGGCGCGCTGAGCGCTGCGGCAGTTCCTGTGCAGGAGGTTGGAGCGGTCTGCAGCCACGGCGGCGTCTGGTGCATCTGCAGCAGCACATGCACGCCGGCCGCTTGCATTTGGCGGATGTTCGAGTCGATCGGACCCCAATTTGGCGTCTGCGTCTTGAACACGATGGGAATCTGCGCGTAGAAGCGGGCCGTCTTCACTCCCGCCGCGGTGACCAGAGACAGGTCGGCCGCTGGCAGGCCGTCCATGCGCTCGGCCCCCAGCAGGTAGGCTGGGATCGGATACGCGGTAGACGTTCTGGAACTGAAGTCCACAGCCACCTGCGAATACACGGTGACGGTAGCCTTCGCAGTCGCTCCGGTCGTAATGTCCTTGACCGTTACGCTATGCGACCCGGTGGCGTTCGGCGCCGTGTATACCCCGGCGCTGTTGATGGTGCCCACCGTTCCGCTTCCGCCTGCGATCCCATCCACGGTGAAGCTCACTGGATGCGTATCGGGCGCATTGTTGGTGAACTGTCCCTGGAAGCTCTGCTGCGTCCCCGTAAGCACGAATGTGCTGGTGGGATAGATGACGAGTCCGGAGCCGCCCGTAGCAGCGGTCATCGTCGCAACCGCCGTGGCCTTGGTTCCGCTGCTGTTGGTTGCGGTAATAGTGCAAGTGCCGGTGGTCGAGGGCGCGGTAAAGAACCCGGTCGCATCGATCTTGCCGCAGGTGGTAGCCCACGTCGCCGCCGCGTTTGCGCTGAACTGCTCGGTCGTGTTCACGCTCAAGGAGACGCTCGAGGGAGTGATCGAGAAGCCGGCGGAGGTGATCGTCGCCGTTGCGGTCGCCTTGGTCCCGCTGCTGTTGGTTGCGGTGATGGTGCAGGAACCAGCCGTCGACGGCGCCGTGAACAAACCGGAGCTGGAGACGGAGCCGCAGGAGGCCGCCCACGTCGCCGCTGCCGTTGCCGTGAACTGCTGGGTTGCGTTGACGTTCAGCGAGACGGTTGCGGGGGATACGGTGAACGCGGACGAGGTGACCGTCGCCGTTGCCGTGGCCTTGGTTCCGCTGCTGTTGGTGGCCGTAATGGTGCAGGTGCCGGTGGTGGCGGGCGCGGTGAACAAACCCGAGCCGGAAATGGAGCCGCAGGAAGCCGCCCACGTCGCCGCTGCCGTCGCCGTGAACTGTTGGGTCGCATTCACGTTCAAGGTAACGTTTGTGGGTGACACCGAGAAGGTGGACGAGGTGATGGTCGCGGTTGCGGTGGCCTTGGTCCCGCTGCTGTTGGTTGCCGTAATGGTGCAGGAACCAGCCGTGCCCGGCGCGGTGTATAGACCGGAGCTGGAGACGGCACCGCAGGAAGCTGCCCACGTCGCCGCTGCTGTTGCCGTGAACTGCTGGGTCGCGTTCACGTTCAGAGAGACGCTCGTGGGCGAGATGGAGAAGGAAGAGCCGGAGACGATGGTGTCCGATCCCCATACGGTGTAGTGGGGGCTGGAGATGGCGATGCCTTCGATGGTGCACTTGCTGCCGACCGTGCCGCTGGCGGTAAACAGTCCGCTGTTGGCATCGATGGAGCCGCAATGTGTCGCCGTCCAGGTAACCGGCATGCTGGCGGTGAACTGCTGCGTCTGGCCTACTTGCGTGCTCGCGGCTACCGGTGTCATCACGATCGGCGACGTGGTGTTGACCACGGCGCTCGCTGTGGCGCCCCCAGTCGTGGCCGTCGCGGTGACGGTGCATGGACTCGTATAGAGGTTGGCGGTAAACAGACCTCCGCTGGTGATCGTCCCGCAGCTCGCCGTCCAGGTAGCGGCGGCGCTGGCAGTGAACTGCTGTTGCGCTGCCTCGTTCACCGTCGCGCTGGTCGGTGAGATCGAGAACGGGCCGTTGGAAGAGGTCACCGTCACAGTCGTGGAGGCGGTCTGACCGCTCCCGTCGGTGGCAGTGCCGGTGACGGCGCAGGAGGCCGCGCTCGCCGGTGCGGTGAACACGCCGTTTGTTGCGCCGATGGATCCGCACGTTGCCGTCCAGCTTGCCGGTGCATTGGCGGAGAACGGTACCGTGCCGCCGGTGGCGATCGAGGGATTGAGCGGCGCGATTGCAAATCCGGACGAGGTCGGCGAGGTGATGTTGTCTGAACCCCAGACGGTATAGTGCGGGCTGCTCGTAGCCGCGCCTTCGACGGTGCATCTCTTACCCACCGCTCCGCTTGCGGTGTAGAGACCGCCGGTGGTGATGGTGCCGCAACTGGCCGTTGTGATCGTCCAGGTGACCGGCACGCTGGCATTGAACTGCTGCGTCTTGTTCTGCGGGGTGGTCGCGTACTGCGGCGTCATGGTAATCGGCGACACGACATTCGCGATGCTGCTCGCGCTGCCACTCCCGTCCGTCGCCGTGGCCGTCACGGTGCACGAGCCGGGATAGACGGAAGCGGTAAACAGCCCGCCGCTGGTGATCGAGTCGCAACTCGTCGTCCAGGTAGCGGCGGTGCTCGCTGTGAACTGCTGCTTCGCAGCTTCGGTCACGGTTGGATTGACGGGTGAGACGGTGATGGCGAAGAGTTGAGGAACCGAGACGAGAGTGAACGCAGCCAGCAGTAGGCCGCGGATGGCAGAGAAAGAAATCGACATACAAGACCCTCAGTGTTGGCTGGAGAGCGCCCGCTCGCGGAGAATCACAAGGCCGTACGTGGAACGAAAGTAGGCGCGCTCGATTAAAAACATCCGCCTTGAGTGCACACCGCCGGGGAGGCGGGAAGACGGAGTCTCTCAGGCGCCATAAGCATAACTTCTTTTTGGGAAAATGAATAACTATTTTTGCGACTGTCAAGATTATGTGCTGTGGCAATTTATTGACAAGCGTTCGGAGTGCCCTCATCGCGGCACTCTAGCTTCTTTAGATCGAAAGGTCAGGCATACTTTGCCGCCTTTTCGTTTGCCGCACTCCCAAACGCCCGCGGCGCTGCTCTGGCCGCCGCCTCGTTCAGAATATAACTGGCCGGAACTATCTGCCGATCGAGCCCGGTCCTTACACCTATTAAGTTCTCCTGAGGAAGAAATAGCTGGCAAATTTTTTTAATTGTGTCCTGTGAGGACTCAACTTCACGCCGATACCGACTTACTCCTATAGAAAGCAGCTACTCACAATCCTAGAAAGCAGCTACTCACAATCAAAACTTCGCAAAAGCCCATCTACGGTAGCCCCGGCTCGCCGACGAGACCTTCAAATCTCCTAGACCTTCACTGGCCTGGACCTTCACTGGTACCGACGCCTCGTGCGCCTTCACCCCCGCACCTCAGCGCTTCAGGCGCCACTCACATCCAGCAGCGCCGTCACGATCTCCTTCCACTCCTCATCCAGCGGCAGAGTGCTGGCAGTCCGCCGCGCTTGGCCGTACCAGTAGCCTGCATTCGCGTCGTCGCCTTCCTTGCGGTGGAGATACGCGTGTACCCACGCGGCCATAGCGCTGCTCTCGTCTCGCTCCTGCTCGTCTTGCCCTTGCGGCCTTTGGGCGATCTCGTGCCCGCGGCTCCAATCGCCTTTGCGCTCCCACCACAACGCGGCGAGCAGCGGTGGCAACCCGGCAGGCGGGGTGGGGTGGTGGAGGGTTTGCTGGAACTCGTCAAGCGTAATCTTCGGTTGGATGCTCTTCAATAATTCTTCTCCGCTTTGTAAGCGGAGCAAACTAGTCGTATATTGAAAAGGCGACCTTAACAGTCGGGGATTGGCTGTTACCCGGCGTTCTGGACGGTCGCGGCTGCGGTTTTGTGACTCAGGAAGTTTGTGACTCAGGAAATTCTGTGACGCAGGAGCAGAGGATGGCGTTGAGCGAGCTCGCACCCGGGCAATCCGCAATCGTGGTCGCCCTCGACTTGCCGCACGAGATCCAGGACCACCTGATGCATCTCGGCTTTTCCCCGGAAGCGTCCATCCAGACCCTGCGGCGCGCCCCCGCCGGCGACCCCACTGTCTACCGCGTGGAAGGCATGGAGATCGCGTTGCGCCGCGAGACAGCCCGGCACATCGCGATCCGCGCCCCAATCCACGCCGAAGCTACCGACGCTGACGCTACCCCGTCCGACGGTGCCCCTGAGGACCAGCCATGAGCGGCTGCTGCGACACCTCTACCGGCGTTCTGGAGTCGGATCCGCTCTCAGCCCAGACTTCCCCAAATCCGTCTGTCCCGAAGGCGCCCGGGAAACTGCGCACCATTGCCCTCATCGGCCCCCCGAACTCGGGCAAGTCGACCCTCTTCAACCGGCTCACCGGCCTGCGCACCAAAGTGGCAAACTATCCCGGCGTCACCGTCGAGCAGCACTCCGGGCGCATGAGCGGCATCGGCCGCGGCGACCTTACGCTCATCGACCTGCCCGGGATCTACAGCCTCACCGCTTACTCCGAGGACGCGCGCGTCGCCATCGACGTGCTCAAGGGCGAGATGCCGGGCACGCCCGCGCCCGACGCCGTTCTCCTGGTGCTCGATTCCCTGCACCTGAGCCGCCAACTGATGCTCGCAGGGCCCATTCTGGCGCTGGGCCTGCCCACACTGGTGCTGCTGAACATGGCCGACCTGATGACCGCCCGCGGCGGCGCGGTGGACACGCTGGCCCTGGCGCAGGAGCTCGGCCGGCCGGTGGCGTTGATCAGCGCGGCCCGCGGCACCGGCATGGAATCCATCACGCGCTTTCTGGACAGCAGGAGCGACAAGCGCCGCATGCCGCTGACCTTGCCCCAAATGCCTATCCTGCAGAGTCCCGCCTCCTGCCACACCTGGGCCGCGGGGGTCAGCACACGCACCAGGTACAAGGCTCCCGCATCGCCGGAATCGACTCGGCGGCTGGATTCGGTCCTGCTGCATCGCTTCTGGGGGCCGCTCATCTTCGTCGCCGTCGTCGTCACCGTCTTTCAGGTGGTCTTCAGCGTGGGGCAGCCGCTGAGTGACGGCCTGGGCGACCTGATGGTCCGCTTCGGCGCACTCCTCGCCCACATCCTGCCCGCCGGCTGGCCGCAATCGCTGGTCATCGACGGCATGTGGAAGGGCGTCGGATCGGTGCTGGTCTTCCTGCCGCAGATCCTGCTGCTCTTCCTCTTTATCGGCATCCTCGAAGATTCCGGCTATCTGGCCCGCGCCGCGCTCATCGCCGACCGGGTCATGCGCTCCATCGGCCTCAACGGCAAATCCTTCATTCCGCTGCTCTCCGCCTACGCCTGCGCGGTCCCGGCCATCATGGCCACGCGCACCATTGAGAACAAGCGCGAGCGGCTGGCCACCATCTTCATCGCGCCCTTCATGACCTGCTCCGCGCGCCTGCCCATCTACACGCTGGTTATCGCCGCCTTCATTCCCAACAAGCACCTGCTCGGCAGCTTCTTCGGCCTGCGCGCCGCGGTCATGCTCGGGCTCTATCTGCTCGGCTTCATGGCCGCGCTGGTCACTGCCCGGGTCATGAAGTCCTCTGCCATGAAGGCCTCCTCCACGCCCTTCTTTCTGGAGCTGCCCCAGTACCGCGTACCCACCGTGCGCCAGATCAGTCTCCGGCTCTATGACCGGGGCAAGATCTTCCTCACCCAGACCGGCACCGTCATCCTGAGTGTGACCGTCGCCATGTGGGTGCTCAGTCACATCCCCTGGCACCATGGCTTTGCCGATCTGCCCAACAGCGTCATCGGCCGCCTCGGCCGCTTGATCGAGCCGATCATCCACCCGCTCGGCTTCAACTGGAAGACCGGCATCGGCCTGCTCAGCTCGGTCATCGCGCGCGAGGTCATGGTCGGCACCCTCGGCACGCTCTATGGATCGGACCCGACCACCCAATCGCTCAGCCTGCAGGCCGCCCTGCGGCAGGACATGACCGTCGCTGGCGCCATCGCGCTGGTGGTCTTCTTCGCCTTCGCCATGCAGTGCACCTCGACCCTGGCCATCGTCCGCCGCGAGACCAACAGCCTCAAATGGCCGCTGCTGCAGTTCTGCTACATGACCGGCCTGGCCTACGTCGCCGCGCTGATCACCAACCAACTGCTGCTGCGCATCCTGTAGCCCAGCAAGTGTCATCTAGATCCCGCGCTCGGTCGCATCCTGAGCGCAGTCGAGGGATCTGCTTCTCTCTGTTCGCAGTCAGAAACTTCCCTGACGACCATGCGCGCCACCCGACCGGCGCAAATCTGCGACAATAGAACTATCCCGAGAATCTAAAGAAAAGACATGATTTCCGTAAGCAATGTAAGCATGCGCTATGGCGCAAAAGTTCTGTTCGACGAAGTATCCACCAACTTCATCTCCGGCCGCCGCTATGGCCTCACCGGCCCCAACGGCGCCGGCAAGACGACCTTCATGAAGATCCTCGCCGCCGACCTGGAGCCGCAGAAGGGCACCGTCGTCCGCCCCAAGAAGGTCTCCGTGCTGCGCCAGGACCAGTACGCCTTTGACGCCTATCGCGTCATCGACACCGTCATCATGGGCAACAAAGGCCTGTGGGCGGCGCTCGAGGAGCGGGAGACCATCTACTCCAAGGCCGAGATGACCGATGCCGACGGCATGCGGCTGGGCGAGCTCTAAGGCATCGTCGGCGAGGAGGACGGCTATACCGCTGAGAGCGACGCCGCCATCCTGCTGCAGGGTCTCGACATCCCCGACGAGCTGCACGAGCGCAAGATGGGAGAGCTGCAGGGCGGCCAGAAGGTCCGCGTGCTGCTGGCGCAGGCGCTCTTCGGCAAGCCGCAGGCGCTGCTGCTGGACGAGCCCACCAACTACCTCGATCTCGATTCGATCCACTGGCTGCAGGACTTCCTGCACCAGTTCGAGGGCACGCTCATCACCATCTCCCACGACCGCCACTTCCTCAACAGCGTCTGCACCCATATCGCCGATATCGATTACGAGACCATCATCACCTACACCGGCGGCTACGACGATATGGTGATGGCCAAGACTCAGATTCGCTCGCGGCTGGAATCCGAGAACGCGCAGCGCGAGAAGAAGATCGCGCAGTTGAACGAATTTATCGCGCGCTTCTCCGCCGGCACCCGGTCCAGCCAGGTCACCTCGCGCAAGAAAGAGGTCGAGCGGCTGCAGACCAGCGATCTCGCGCGCTCCAACATCGCGCGCCCTTATCTGCGCTTCGACATGCTGCGCCCCTCCGGCAAGCACATTCTCGAATTCGAGAACGTGACCAAGGGCTACGACGGCCAGCAGGTGATCAAGAGCTTTACCGGCTCCGTCATGCGTGGCGAGAAGATCGGGTTGATGGGCCGCAATGGACTGGGCAAAACCACCCTGCTCAAGTCGCTGCTCTCCGCCGCGCCCGATAGCCCCGAGAAGGACTTCGCGCTCGATGCCGGCACCGTCAAGTGGGGACACGAGGCGCAGATCGGCTACTTCCCGCAGGACGTCACCGGCATCATCGACAAGGGCACCACCGTCGCCGACTGGCTGCACAGCTTCGATCCGCAGGCCACCAAGGAAGACATCCGCGGCCTCCTCGGACAGATGCTCTTCCGCGGCGAAGAAGGCACCAAGCCCACCGACGCACTCTCCGGCGGCGAGGCTGCGCGGCTGCTCTTCTGCCGGCTCATGCTGCAGAAGCCCAACATCCTGGCCTTCGACGAGCCCACCAACCACCTCGACCTGGAATCGATCAACGCCCTCAACATCGCCTTGCAGCGCTTTGAAGGCACGGTGCTGCTGGTCACCCACGATCACGATCTCATCGATGAAGTGGCAACCCGCATCTGGCACTTCGAAGATGGCTCCATCGAAGACTTCAAGGGTCCCTACGAGGAGTTCCTCGCGGCCACCACCGCCTCCGCCGCGCGATAATCACGCTAGAATCGGGGTCCCCGGCGAGCGCGGTTTTCGCTCGCTGGGGTGAAAGCTAGGGTGGGGTAGTTCTCTCCCTCGCCACTCGTGTCATCCTGAGCGTAACCGAAGGTGGAGTCGAACGGACCTGCTTCATCTTGTTCTTTAAATATCGGCGCGAAGCGCCGCTCAACGAACCATGCGCATCGAGCGATTTGTAAGCCCATGCCCCCTATCCTGAACGCACAGGGCCTCACCAAGGCCTTCGGACCCAAGCCGCTCTTCCGCGATATCTCCTTCACCGTGGACGAGGGCGCGCGCATCGGCCTTATCGGCCCCAACGGCGCCGGTAAATCGACCCTGCTCGGCATGCTCGCCGGCGAAATCGACCCCGACGCCGGCGAAATTGCCACCCGCAAACGTACCCGCATCAGCTACGTATCCCAGGCCTCGGAGTTCACCGCGAAACAGACCGTCTGGTCGGTGCTCGAAGCCTCGCTCCGCCGCGCCAAGGTGCATGACACCGAGTGGGAGGGTCTCATCCGCGGTACCCTCGGCCGCGCCGGCTTTGAAGACTTCGCCGCCCTTGCCGTCACCCTCTCCGGAGGCTGGCGCAAGCGGCTGGCCATCGCCGAAGCCATCGTGACCGAGCCCGATGTGCTGCTGCTCGATGAGCCAACGAACCACCTTGACCTCGAAGGCATCGAGTGGCTGGAGGGTGTGCTCGCCTCCTCCTCGTTTGCCTCCGTCACCATCAGCCACGACCGCTACTTTTTGGAGAACGCAGCCTCCGAGATCGTCGAGATCAATCAGGCCTACCCCAACGGAGCCTTTCGCGTGCGCGGCGCCTATTCGCGCTTTCTCGAAGAGAAGGAAGCTTTTCTCGAAGCGCAGGTGCGGCGGCAGGAGGCGCTCGAAAATCGCGTGCGTACCGAGATCGACTGGCTGCGCCGCGGCCCCAAGGCGCGCAGCACCAAGGCCAAGGCCCGCATCGACAACGCGCATGCCATGATCGGCGAGCTCGCCGAAGTCTCCGCGCGCAACCGCACCTCGTCCACCTCCATCGAGTTCACCGAGAGCGGCCGCGAGAGCAAGCGCCTGGCGACACTCGAAGACGTAAGCTGCGAACTCGGCGGACGCACCCTCTTCCGCGGCCTCACCTTCCACCTCACGGCGGGCACGCGCGTCGGGCTGGTTGGTCCCAACGGCAGCGGCAAGACAACGTTTCTCCGCCTGCTCCGCGGTGAAATCGAGCCCGCGAGCGGCGAGATCCGCAAAGCGCCGGCGTTGCGCATCGTCTACTTCGACCAGAATCGCCGACTGGACGAAGGCCTGACCCTGCGGCGCGCGCTCGCGCCCGACAGCGATTCTGTCATCTACCAGGACCGCGTCGTCCACGTCGCCTCCTGGGCCTCGCGCTTCCTCTTCACTGGCGAACAGCTCAACCAGCCGGTCGCCAACCTCTCCGGCGGCGAACGCGCGCGCGTGCTCATTGCCAGGCTGATGCTCGAGCCCGCCGACCTGCTGTTGCTGGACGAGCCCACCAACGATCTCGACATTCCTACGCTCGAGATCCTCGAAGAAAGTTTGCTTGAGCTCAAGGGCTCGCTGGTGCTCGTGACCCACGACCGCTACCTGCTCGATCGCGTCTCGACCACCGTGCTCGGGCTCGATGGCGAAGGCAACGTCGGCCAGTTCGCCGACTATCGCCAGTGGGAAGACTGGCGCGACGAGCTCGGCAAATCCCGGACCGCACCCGTCGCCGCGACTCCAGCACCCGCAGCCGCTCCGTCATCTGTCACAACCGCCGCGACAAATAAATCCGCGGCATCGAAGAAGCTCTCCTACCTCGAGGCCCGCGAGTACGCGACCATCGAGCAGCGCATCGCCGGAGCCGAAACCGCCCTCGAGCACGCCCGCGCCGCCCTGCTCGATCCCGCCATCGCCTCCGACGCAGCCGGCCTCGAAGCCGCCGTGGAACGCGATGCCGCCGCCCAGCACGCCCTCGACACGCTCTACGCCCGCTGGTCCGAACTCGAAGCCAAACTCACCTAACGGGTGCCCCATTCTAGCGAAGCTAGGGTGGGCTCTGCGCGCCAGTGCTACGAAAGCTTTATATTCTCAAGCGTAGTGAGCATTTCATTTCTCGTCTGATACTGATCGACTTGAGCTAATAAACGAGAGAAACTAAACCACACGTTGAAAAAGAACTTGTCGATAATCTCCTTGTCTTGATCTCGAATGTCTCGCCCGTGATGAATTAGCCCCGATCTAATGTTGTAGAAGTCTTCGACATTCTTAATGACGTCCCTTCGCTCCTCGAGCGTGCTCCCAATGAGAAAGGCCATCCTTTCTCCCAGATTCTTTTGGATCGGTTCGTGGGAGTCCTTTAACAGAAGCGATTCGGCAGCGGCTACTACAAACACGATCTTGTGAGACACCTCGACGGAAACAGAGTGTCTAGCATGCAGCTGAAGTGCACCAAAGAGATCAGTTCGAAACTCTGTTTCGTTGCGCCGAGAAGCGAGCTGATGTAATGCTTCCAAGAGTCCAAAAACTGGCGGCATTTGCCGCGCTTCATCGACATTCCAAGCTGCTGGACCCTGCTCTATCGTTGATTGATTGATACTTTGTATTGCGTCGTTCTCAACCATTAACTCCATCGTCGTTCGGGTATTCTCTCTGCCAACTGGTAGACAATGACTCACGAGTCGGCACGTCCAATTGACGGGAGACAAGAATCGGAGAAGCCCTATCGCTTCATTCGCTGCTATGTGAGCCGCTTGTCTCGCCTTTTTGCGATTCCGCTCTCACGCTTACGCAAGCAGCAATAGCACCCTGTATGGCCGCGCGCTCCCTATTGATGACCCCTGCCACACCATCGAGCGCGAGAAGGCCGAGATCGGCGTCTTCCTCTGCTTTGAGGAGCCCACCAGACCCTTGATCCGCGAAGCCGCCGAAGCCGGGCTCTACCACTCCAGCGACGGCACCACCTATCCCCGCATCCAGATCCTCACCATCGAAGATCTGCTCGGCGGCAGGCAGGTGGCCTACCCCGCGCACCGCCGCGACCAGACCTTCAAACAGGCCCCACGCCACCGCGAAAAACCCGCCCAGAACCTCTCCCTCCCCCTCAGTGAAGATCCGGGTGCCCCATCCTGACCCTGAGCGTAGTCGAAGGGGAAGGGTGGGAGGCCACGACTCTCGCGTGGTGTAGTTGGGTGCCCCATTCTTTGCGCCGCACCACCATCCGACCCGCCACCCAACCCAAAGCGCAAGAGCCTGCCCCTGAGCTTGCCGAAGGGGTGGGCCTCTGCGCGCCAGCGCAGACCGCTCTAAGCGGAGGTTAGCCTGTTCGCGTTCTCTAAGAGAAACTTGGCGTAGTGATTCGCTCAACTCGGTATACTGAAAATGAGAGTGGGAAAACAAGAACGACACGCCCGCTCTGCCGCCCACTCAATGGGCGGCACAAAGCTAATTCCAATGTTTAGACGAATCTGCAGCTAAGTCTTGTTGTTTGAGGATTTTAGAAGAAGATCCAGTGCCAGATTACTGATTTAAAATAACTACAAAATACCCTTCCCCGAGGGGGGTATCCTCCGGGAAAAAAAGACGGGCCAGCCGTCGCGGAGCCGGCCCGTCAGCACAGAGGGGGTGCTGTTGTATTATCGGCGCAACCGCCGGAAACTTGAGCCTTGACCTTAAGCGCCTAGCGCGCCGCAGCCGCTAGCAGCCGCGCACGCCAGGCGGCGCTCTCCACATGACCCGGCGGTGGAGACACCTGCAACACCAGCCGATCCACCTCCTCATCCGTCCCGTCGCCTCCAGCCACCACCTTCGGCGGATCGTTCGGATTATGCGGATTGCCCGCTGAATTATCGTAGGTGTACTGCCAGTGCAGCACCGCCCCCTTGGGAAGCGCCACCGGCTGCGTGTAGCGGTAGACCGCCTGCCAGTCCACATCCCACTTGGGGATGGAGATGAGCCACACCTTTCTGCCGCCCGGCAGGATCGCCCACGCGTCCAGTTGCCTCCCCAGAAAGTGCGCCTGCGGATAGATCGCCGTCACGCTGACCGGCTCCGGCAGGGTCACTGTATCGTCCAGGGTGAACTTCGCCTGGTCGGCGGGTATCTCAATCGCACCCGCATGCGCCAGCCGCAGCACCAGCGGCTTCGCACGTTCCGCCGCGCCCTTGGCATAGTAGAGGCCCACCTGCAGCTTGATCTGCTCGCTGCGCCCGGTGGTCTTCAGGTGCGTGGTCAGCACCAGATCGCTTCCCCGCTCCAGCGGCCACGGTGTCCGTTCCGTCTCGAGCACCGGCTCATCCGGAGTCCAGAAGAGCAGGTTGCCGCCCGCGTCCAGCTCCCGCTCGGCCGCGATCGGAAGCTCCATGCCCGGTATTCCCGCCCGCCAGTCATCCGGATGCTGACGCCGCAGCGCGCCCGCGCGATCCACCTGCACGCGGATGCTCCGAATCGCCTGCGGATCGCTGGCATGCAGCTCGACTGCGCGCACCATGCGCCTGTCACCCGTATACGGAACCAGCAGGTTCAGGAAGCGATCGGAGCCGGAGCCGGCAAGCTCGATCGGCTGTGCCAGATCAAGCACCAGATCCGGTTTGCCGTGCGCCCATTCCGCCGGGGTCGCGGCCTTGGCGGTCGCCGCTGACGCGCCCCCAGGCGCGGGTAGCATGCCGGACGACACCCAATTGCGGATCGTCGCCAGTTCCGCGTCGCTGAGCCGTCGCTCTCCCACGAAGCTGCCGAAGCCCGGCGCGGGCAGCCAGGGTGGCATGTAGCGGCTCTGCGTGACTTCGAGCATCTGCTCGCCCCACTGCTTCGCGTCCTCATACGTCAGCAGGCTGAAGGGAGCTCCCCCTCGCGGATTGTGACAGCCCGCACAGCGGCGCGCCAGCAGCGGCGCCACGGCGGCGTAGCTCTCCGCCGGATGCGGCGCTGCGGGGTGCGTGTCCTGAACCTGTGCGAAGGCAACTTGCACGGCGAGCAAAGCTCCGGCCGCCGCCACGGCCAGCCCGCACATCGTCAGAGCCAGCATCGCCCTTGTTGAAGCTGCTTCTCGTCCAGCGCGTTTCCTCATCACCCACGAGGATACAAGCGGCGCGCTTCGCCCCCTATTTTGGCGGCGCCTGCTGTCCCGAGGTGTCCGGAACCGGCTGCTGCTGTTGCGCCGGCTGCTGCTGGATGTTGTCCTCCGTGCCGGTGGTCGAACCCGGCACCGGGCCGCCCTTCTTGTTGCTGTCCTTACCTACGTTCTGTCCCCCGGCCCCCGTCGTCGAAACATTCTGTTTCTGGCTTCCCGTCTCACAACCAACGCTCGTCAGGGCAAGCGCGAACAGCAGTGCAATCCCGAGTCTTTGCATCCGCATCCTTTCTTCTCTCTGTCGCAGGAGGGATGCAGCGCCGTCCCTCCGGTGTTGCTCATGACCAGTGTTGCTCATGACCGGTGTTGCTCATGACAACGGAGCAGTATAAGCCACCCGCGCGACCGGACCGCACGCTCAGCCTCACCTGATTCTCCAACCGCGCCTCCCATCGCTGACAGTCTTGTCTCATTGCAACTGTCGCAGTCGTCGGTCATTTGGGGCATGCCTTGCTCCCAAAAAAGTTGCACGATTCGTTACTTCGTTGCACGCCCTGCTCATGCGGGCTGGGTATATGTTTGCCTCATTCCACCTCTACACCTCGAAGCTGCGGATTGCATGTGAGAGAGGTGTGAGCCAAGTACAGACAGCTATGAAGAGAGACGCCAAGATTCTCAGCACATTGATTACTGCCGCAGGGACTGCTTCTCTGCTTTCTGTCGCGCTGCACCCGCAATGGACGCAGATGCTGCAGTTTTCCGTCTATCTCGCATTCATTCTTCTTGCATCCGGGATGAAGGTAGTCATTCCCAAGACAGACGGCAAAGTCACGATGTCTGTCAACTTTGTCTTCATTCTGCTGGCGATCATGCGGTTATCGCTTGCTGAAGCGATGACCGCGGCGTGCCTTTCAGCGGTCGTCCAATGCCTCTTCCGTATGCGCAAGGGATTTCGGCCGGTGCGGGTCGCGCTTAACGTGGCGAATATCTCCACCGCCACGCTGCTGGCCTCGCTTCTGTACCACCAGCTCCTACAAATCCACGCACCGCTGGGCGCCCCCATCGCCGGTGCGAGCGCATTGTATTTCCTTGTCAACACCATTCCGCTGGCCGCAATTCTTGCGCTGGAGAGCGGTCAACCGATTCCGCAGCATTGGTTCCGCACCTTTCACTGGTACTTCCCGTTCTTTCTCTTCGGAGCCATCATTGCCGCGCTGATCCAGGTCACCGCGCTGCACTATGGATGGCCCGCCTCCCTGCTCATCTTCCCCATCGTGTGGGCTCTCTACGCCTCCTTCCGCAATTACCTGGATCGGCTTCAGGACCACAAGCAACATGTGGAGCAGATCTCGGAGGTCCACCTTCGCACCATCGAAACCCTCGCGCTCGCCATCGAGGCCAAAGATCAAAACACGCACGATCATCTGTGCCGGGTGCGGGTGTATGCCTGCGAAGTGGGTAAGGAACTCGGCCTGAATGAGCAGGAGATGGAGGCGCTTCGCGCCGCCTCGCTGTTGCACGATATCGGCAAGCTGGCTGTCCCCGAACACATCATCAACAAGCCGGGAAAGCTGACGCTGGAAGAGTTCGAGCGGATGAAGATTCATCCCGTTATCGGCGCAGAGATTCTGGAGCGAGTGAACTTCCCGTATCCAGTGGTGCCGATCGTGCGCTCCCATCATGAGCGCTGGGACGGTCGCGGATATCCCGACGGCTTGGCCGAGGATCAGATTCCCATCGGAGCCCGCATCCTCACCGCGGTCGATTGTCTGGACGCTCTGGCCACCGACCGGCCCTATAGGCGTGCGCTTTCACTGGCTGAGGCCATGCGCCATCTGCGTGAACTCTCGGGTACGCAGTTCGATCCGGCCGTGGTCGAAATACTGGAGCGGCGCTGCACCGAACTGGAGGCGCTGGCGCGCAAAGAAAGAGCCGGAGCGACCGCACTTCATCTCGACATTCACGTCGCCCGCGGGGAGTCTCCCGGAGCTGGCTTTGAACAATTCGCCGGCGCCGGTTTCGATGCCGAAGATGCCACGTTCCCCTCCCTGACCGACAGAATGGCCGAACGCGTGCGCTGGATGGTGGAGGACTTGAACGGCGCAGCGCCGCTGCAGGACGCGCTTACCGGTCTCGCTGCGAAGCTGAAGACCGAGATCTCCTTCGAAACCATCGCACTGTACCAGCGTCACGGAGAGACTCTCCGCCCCTCTTTCGTCTCCGGGGAGGACAGCGAACTCTTCTCCTCGCTCGCCATTCCCATCGGTGAAGGCCTCTCCGGTTGGGTCGCACAGAATCAACGCCCGATCGTGAACGGCAATCCCTCCGTCGAGCCTGGCTATCTGAACGACACCTCGAAGTTCAGTCAGCTTCGTTCCGCTCTTGCCGTGCCCTGGGGCGAGCCGGAATCGGAGACAAGCGGCGTATTGGTTCTTTACGCCAAGGCCACCGACGCCTTCACCCGGGATGACCTGCGGCTATTGGCAGGTCTCGGCGCCGGCATCGTCCCCTGCATGCAGGCCGCATCGGCGGCGGAGCTTGCTGCCCGCCAGCCGGATAACGACTCGCTCACGCAGGCGCTCACCTCCCGCGCGTTCTTCAACCGCTTCGATGAAGAACTGCGCCACTGCGCCGCGATGGATCAACCGTTGAGCATCGTCACCTTCGATCTCGACGATTTCAAGCAGGTCAATGAAAACTTCGGGCACGTGCAGGGCAACCGGCTTCTGATTGAGCTCGCCGATCGTTTCCGCGGCGCAACCCGCGAGGGCGATATTCTCGCGCGCCTCGGCGGCGATGAGTTTGTGCTGCTCCTGCCCGGCCTGGACTCGCACACCGCGGAGGCCCGTATCCGCGATCTGCGCGCCGCCGTGCGCATCGCCTCTGACCGCATCTTCAATGACCGGCACTCCGTCAGCGCCAGCTTCGGCAAAGCCTTCTACCCCGAGGACGGGACGCGCGCGGAGGATCTGCTCGCTGTCGCGGATAAGGGCATGTACCGGGCCAAGCGCAGCCGCTATCTCCGTGCCGATCGTGAAGTGCCGCGGATGATCGCCCTGGCCGGAGGGTAGAGATCTCCGACGAAGCATGGTTGATAACTCCAGGAACACATAAGAGTAGGTGTACCTGGACCACCCCGGGTACTCCATCCTGACCCCGAGCGTAGTCGAAGGAGAAGGTGAGAGACCACAACACTTCTACCTCGACGCAACTCCGGGGGGCCCCCATTCTCTCGGTACGCGGAGGATGGGTCTGTGGAGCGCTTCTCTCCATTGTCGCTCTCCATCCTGGCAGAGCGAAGACAAACATACATAAGCAAGCAAAGCTCTCCGTGCTAGTGGCCCGGTTCAACGCTGCACAGTGTTCCTTCCGCACGGGATGACTGCAGCCTCATTTGTTCTACCCCATGGAACCAGTCCACGAGCGGCTGCAAGACGCGCTCGGATATCTGCCAGGCCTGCTTGGTGCGAATCGGTATGTTGTTGGGCGTAGTATCCGGCGTCCCCTCTCCCGGTGTCCACGTCGCATATCCTGCCTCCTGCACTCCCGTGTCCCGGAAAATCTTGACCAGCAGTCCCCGGTACCAGGCGATATCTAAAGGAGAGTCCTTTTGGGCGAACGGCGCCATGCTTCGCACAGAAAAACTTTCTAGAATGCGCCTGAGCTTGCTAAGTTGTAATTCGCTTAACGAGGACTCATAGACATGCGGCGTGGCGCGATCGCTCGGCAGTTCCTGACGTCTGCGTCCAAGATGAAAATGACCATCTTGCTTGACCACGATGCAATCGTTCTTTGTTATCCCTATCGGAGATGCTGCATTGACCTGAAACTCCGTTAAAGTCATAACAAATGGATTTGCGC
>JBPCNO010000020.1:0-8270 GCA_051001135.1 Acidobacteriaceae bacterium | reverse complement strand
AACGATGATCTGGATGGCGTGGTGACCGCGCCGAAGGGGGCTGCGGTCTTTGCCTTCGGACAGGCGTTTTTTCCCAGTAAAGGGAGCTTCGTCGCCGGTATCCACGATGTACACTGTGCCACGCACGCCGGCGCGGATAACGGCTGGGTAGTGGTGAACGGCACTCAGTCTCCGGCGGGTTGTTCTTCCTGGCGCCGCCACCGCTGAGAGTAGGTCGGGCTGCGGGGAACGCGGTAGAGAGGGAAGTTCATGGAGCGCTTCACACCCAGCACCATCGCGGCACTGATCGTGGCATCGAGTTTCGCAGCCGGCTTGAACGTATACGCCACGGTGCTGACGCTCGGCGCGCTGGCACGGCTGCACTGGGTGGAACTGCCCGGCGGCCTGGAGGCGCTGGGGCACTGGTGGGTCATCATCACCAGCGGCGTGCTATTCGCCGCAGAATTTGTAGCGGACAAGATTCCGGGGCTGGATCTGGTGTGGAACGCGCTTCACACCTTCATCCGCATTCCCATTGCCGCGCTGCTGGCATTCCAGGCGAGTTCGCATCTTTCGCCCGGCCTGCAGTTGCTGGCAACGGCAACCGGAGCGGCGATCGCACTGGCCGCGCATGGCTCGAAGACGGCGGTGCGCGCAGCGGTCACGCCCAGCCCGGAGCCGGTTTCGAATATTGCGCTCAGTACTGGAGAAGACGCGGCTGCAATCGGCTTGTCATGGCTGGTGACCGTGCATCCCTGGGCGGCGGCAGCGACCGCGGCGGTGTTGCTGGTGCTGGCGGTGGCGGCTGCGCGCTGGGTGGTGCGAATGGTGCGCGGCATGTTCCGCAAGACCCAGACTGCGTTCGCCCGCATTGGATGAGCAGAACCCCATTCTGCTTTGCACGGCCAAATTCCTGTCCTCCCGAGCTGATAGAGGCTACTATTGCGGTCGGGCCAAACGAAGCAGACCAGGTATCGAGGAGCGTACGCCATGACGCAGCCCGGCTCGAACCTTCCCACGGATCATAAGCAACCGCCTGCCTACTTCGCCGAAGCCCTTAACGATGCCGAACGTCTCCTCAAGTATGCGGCAGAGATCGGCATCGACGTCGATCCTGAGACCCGCGGCGCCATTCTCCACGCCCGCGCCATCCATTGCGGCGATTGGACCGAAGAGATAGCCGCCAAACTTCTCATCGCGCTCACCCGGCTGGCCGCCCGCCTCAGGCCGGTCACCGCCGAAAGCCTCAGGGCCTACCACAGTGACACGCGAGCTACCGTCCATACCTATCTTCGGATTGCGATCATCCTGGCCTGCGTCATCGTTCCGGTATCCCTCGCCAGCTTTGTCTCCTCCGCCCTCTCGAACGCTATCGTCAAGGACATCGCTACGGCCAACGATCTTGCGGTGAAGCTGCGCGCTCAACTTGGTCCGCCGCCGCCGCCTTCATTACCCGGAGCGCCCGCGCCCGTACTTCCTCCCGGCGTCAACGAAGCTGAGGTGATCGCCGAACTCCAGGACTATGCCTCAACCATCCGTGTCATCTATGCCCGGTCGAGGGAGCTGCACTGGTTCGTCATTCCCAACGAGAAGGTCCCCTTTGAAAACGAACAGGGCGACGCAAAGAAGAGAAGGGAAACCTTCGAACTCGACCCCGGCATCGCCAACATGTACCGCGAGCGCGACGCCCGAACCGCCACGTACCAGGAAGTTCGCCACTTCGCCCAGACCCTGCTCAACGACGTGTCCGTCTTCTACGGAGCCATCACTGCGTGCATTCTCCCTGTCCTCTACGCGCTTCTGGGCACCTGCGCCTACCTCCTGCGCACCTTCGAAGACCAGATGAGCAGCCGAACCTTCACCCCGTCGGTGGCCAACTCCGCCCGTTTCCTCATCGCCGCGATTGGCGGAGCTGTCGTCGGCCTCTTCAATAATTTCACTATCTCCCAAGAAGCTTCGATCCCACCGCTTGCGCTCGCCTTCCTTGTCGGATATGCAGTAGACGTGTTCTTTGCCTTCCTGGAGGGACTGCTCAAAGCCTTCAGCAAGAGCACTACCCCTGCTTTCTCGCCGCAGCCAACACCGGAAGCGAAAACCTAGAATCGATGGCGACGCACATGTTTGCGCTCACATGTTTGCGCTCACATTTTTGCGCTCATAGATTTGCGCTCATAGATCGGTCATCGGAATAGAACGAATCAACGATGTCCTTCCCGATCTTTTCAATCTATCGCTGTCGTCCCTTACAACCAACACAGCGTGCCCGAGCACGCCCGCTAAGTCGCCGCCGGCAGAGTGAACGAAAAGACGGACCCTTGACCGATCTGGCTCGTAACCTCGATCGTGCCGCCGTGTGCCTCCATGATCGTCTTCGCAATGGCAAGTCCCATGCCCGTCCCTTGTACTCGAGAGCGTTGGCTCTGACCGCGGTAGAACTTATCGAAAATCAGCATCCGCTCCAACTCGTCAATGCCCACACCGCGGTCGGCCACGCTGGTGATGATCTTCCCTTGTTGCACCTCGGCGCTGATGAAGATAGGGCTTTGGGCAGGAGAGTACTTCGCGGCATTCTCAATCAACTGCTGCAACACCTGAACGATCCGATCAAGATCCATGTTGGCGAGGGGCAGCGAACCAGGCACGCGAACCTCGATGGAGTGGGTACGGCCAAAGTGTGTGGCCGCCACGGCCTTCTCAATGGCCTCAGCAATTGCGTGCGCCGCAAGCGCGAGCTTGACTTCTTCTGTCTCCAGCCTGGCCATCTCCACCGCCTGTCCAATGAGATGATTCAATCGCTCCGTCTCCTCCTGAATCACCGCCATCAACTCTCCGCTTTGCTCCCGATCCAGTGCCGGGTTGGAACGAAGACTCGTGATCGAGGCCATGATGCCGGTCAGAGGCGTGCGCAAATCATGTGTGACGGAGTCGACCAGAGTATTGCGCAGCCGCTCGCTTTGGCGCGCTGCCTCGCTGCGGCCCAGGGTCTCTACCGTCCCCGCTCGCTCGATGGCAATCGCGATCAGGCCGCTGATCGCGTTGAGTGTTTCAGGCGAAATCCCTGCGCCAGCAATGCCCAGCGCTCCTGTCGGCCGCACACCGAGATGTATGGGGACGAGAGTAATGCCGCCTGTGCGGCTAACATGCTCTCCCCCCTGTGCGGTCTCCCGCAGATCGTTGATTTCGAACTCGTCGATTCGCGACTCTGAGGGGTTCAAAGCTGAGCGATACACGCAGTCACCGGCCGAAAGGTAGAGTGCCGCCCCGCGAAGGTTGAACGTCTGCGCGACCTCCGATGGCAGGGCCTTGAGCAGGTCGATGACGTTCCCGCTTGTCAACAGGCGTTGCGAAAACTCGTAGAGTCGTTCTGCCTCAGCCTGCCGTCGATTGGATGAGACAGTCTCTCGACGAGCGCGCTCTGCCAATTGGCTGGCGACGATCCCGGTCGTGAGAAATGCAAACAACGCCACCCAGTTCTGGCTCTCTCTAATGGTGAAGGTGAGCACTGGAGGCAGAAAGAAAAAGTTGAACGCGAACGCAGAGAGCACCGACATATACAAGGCCTGGCGAAGCCCCCAATTGGCGGAAACCAGCAGGATGCCGATCAACAGGGACAGGGCCACGGTCGTCGCGTTCACATGAATCAGACGGGAGCAGACGAAGACGATAGCCGCGACAATGCAGGTCGCTACAACATAGCGAACAAACATGTACACCGCACCGCGCCTCATTCGCTAATCTTAAGCCAACATGCCAGGACAAACCTCAATTGCCGCACCGGGAAAGGGACCTGCGCTGCACGTCATTACGCGGGAACACGGGCGCGCATGACAGAGCTCGGCCCGCGCAAGATCCTGGTCGTGGACGACGAGCCCCAGATCACACGGGTGCTGAAGACGGCACTATCCTCCCGCGGGTACGAAGTGCGCACCGCCCGGGACGGGGCGGACGCACTGAAGATCTTCGGCCAGTGGACCCCCGACCTGCTCATTACCGATCTCTCCATGCCAGAGATGACGGGCATTGAGTTGTGCCGTGCAGTGCGCGAGATAGCCGAGACCCCAATTCTTGTACTCTCAGTTCGCCATCAGGAACAGATCAAGATCGAGGCCCTGGACGCAGGCGCCGATGACTACGTAACGAAGCCCTTTTCCATGCAAGAGCTTGAGGCGCGGGTGCGCGCCCAGTTGCGCCGGGCGCTCTACACCCAAACGCCACCCGCAGCAGGCCCGCTCGCCGTCGGCGACTTCGTCATCGATCCTGGCACACATCGCATTACCGTACGGGGCGCCGACGTTCGCCTCACACCCAAACAGTTCGACCTGCTGCTCTTCTTCGCGTCCCGTGCGGGGCAGGTTCTCTCGCATCGCACCCTGTTGAAAGCGGTGTGGGGTGGCAACGCAGTGGAGCAACCGGAGTACCTGCGAGTCGCCGTCGGCCAGCTCAGAAAAAAGATTGAAGAGGGTGAGGAGCCGCATTACATCCGCACCGAACCCTGGGTAGGCTACCGTTTCTGCCCGGATGGCTCGGATTGCTAGCCGACCCTCTCGGGTTCCGGCCCCGTCGCACCGAGAACAGTTCCAAACATGCATTGCATTCGCGAGAACACCCCGGCTTTATGCACTCTTTATGTCTTCTCTACACCTTTTTTATGCCACACCTTATGAACTATGGCTTGGGCGCAATCGGTCGCCTGAGGCAAAGAGATGCTGGGCATAACAATACTCGGAGTAATAGCTGCGATGGGAGTGTTCTTCTTACTGTTTGCGTATCGTGGCTTCGCTCATGCGCAAAAGGACAATCGGGGAAGGAGAGATGCTGTCAGGCTGCAGAGCTTGAGGCGCTCCAAAGAATCATCCCGGAACAAATCATCCCGGAACAATGGGAGGATGGTTGCGCTTTTCATTGTCATGATCGGGTTGCCGGTCGTCAGGATGGCGGCGCAGACCGGTTCTCAGGCGATTTCAGAGGTGCAGCAGCAGTCGCTGGAAGCCCCTCCCCAGGCATCCGCATCCCAGACGACGGCCGCCAGCTCAGCAAGTCCGCAACCGGCGTCTTCAACTGAACCGGCACTGCTTACGGGAAACTTCTTCCAGCGTCTGGGCCAGTTCTATCGTCAAGACTGGGCAGGAACGCGCCCGAGTTCGGATCCGAGTTCCCCCGCGCCAGCAAAGCGCGGTCTGAAAGCACCGATCGATTCGCCGCCATTTCCCTTCTCCGATTGGGGTTATGGAGGATCTCCCGATATCGGAGCTCCCGATGGGAACGTGTATCCGTTGATGACGGCGCTAAAGAAGGCAAATAGCCGCACCAAGATCTATGGTTGGATTGCGCCGAGCATAAATTTCAGCACCTCAGGTCATAACAATTTCCCGGTCTCCTATGACATCTTCCCGAACAAGATCGAACTCAATCAGGCGGTCGTATACGTCGAACGTTTGCCCAATACGGTGCAGAAGACACACTTCGATTACGGCTACCGCTTTACTGCGTTCTACGGCACCGACTATCGCTTTACGACAGCAAAGGATTACTTCAGCCAGCAGCTCCTGAAGTTCAATCGCCAATATGGATTCGATCCCGTCCTGGAATATATGGATCTTTATTTTCCAGTCAAAGACGGCCTCAATATTCGAATTGGCCGCTTCCTCTCGGTTCCTGGGATCGAAGCGCAGTTGGCGCCTAACAACTACAACATGACGCATTCTCTGCTGTACACGATCGATCCTTTTACCGACACTGGCATCTACGGCACGCTCAAGCTTAACAAGCAATGGATCGTGCAGTTGGGCATGTCCTCCGGTCACGATGTTGCACCTTGGTCCGATGACCGAAAACCCTCAGCTATCGCTTGCCTGAACTACTCCACCAAGAGCAACAATGACAATTTCTACGGCTGCGCGAACGGCATCAATGACGGCAAGTATGCCTACAACAACCTGCAGGACTTCGATCTCACCTGGTATCACCGATTCAACAACAAGTGGCACATGGCGACCAAGACCTGGTACTTGTATGAACGCGACGTACCCAACATCGCCGGCAACGTCGCCCATCCCATCACTCCTGAATTGGGGGCGAACGGCGCGTTCTGCAAAGCGGGCGTGCTTCGCTGCACTGCCCCGGAATATGCGATCGTCAACTACATCAACCGCAAGATCAATCCAAAGCTGATGGCCGGCTTCCGCTCCGACCTGCTCGACGACAAAAAAGGGCAGCGGACCGGGCTGGCATCGAAATACACGGAGAATACGTTGTACGCGACCAAGTACATCGGCAATACGGTCATGCTGCGTCCGGAGGTCCGCTTTGACCACTCCTGGGACCTGCGCGGATACAACAACGGCAAGAGCCGGAACCAGTTCTTCTTCGGGGCCGATCTGATTTACAAGTTCTGAATTCGAGCGGTGGTGCTAGACTGCTCATCGAAGCTTTACCGGAGGCGCCTATGTGCACGCGGTCTTACACGCAGGAAGTGCGCGCCTCTGTGTCTTTACGCTTTTGATCGCGTGGCTTCCGCTGTCCACTTCTGATTCTTCTCGCGCACACGTGCGCCAACACCCGTGAGGACACGGAAATGCAATTTGTTGATCTGGATCTGGTTTCACGTATTGAACAATTCACCGCAGCCATCGGCCGCGATTGTGCTGTTGCCGCACACCGGGCACATCCGGAACGCGAAATCACGCACGCGGAGTTAGGCGGCGGGATCGCGGTCTTTACCGGCGTCGATTCCCCGCTGACGCAGGCCATCGGCGTCGGACTTAGCGGTCCCGTCTCGGCGGCGGAGCTGGACCGGCTGGAGGATTTCTTTTCCAGTCGCGGAGCAAGCGTCGCGCTCGAACTCGCGCCCTACATCGACGCGTCGCTGATCGCATTGTTGAAGCAGAGGCCATACTCCATCGAGGAATTCACGAGCGTGCTGATCCGAGACATCAGCGACTTCAGCCCCGCTCCCGATGCGCCAGACATTTTGGTGCGTGCGGCGCACATTCCGGAGGAGAAGGAGGTGTTCACGCGGACGGTTTCGGAGGGGTATGCCGAGTTCATTCCCGTGACCCAGGATCTTCTCGATGTGGTGGGCGGGTTCGCGGAAGTCGAAGGTACGCTGGCGGCCTTGGCGTTTCTCGATGGTGAGACAGTGGGGGGAGGCTCGGCGAACCACAGCGGCGAGTTTGGGCACTTGGCGGGAGCGAGCACGCTGCCACACTATCGCAAACGCGGGGTGCAGACTGCGCTGCTCAACTTCCGTCTCGACTGGCTAAAGCATAAAGGTTGCCGCTATGGGATGGTGATGACGCAGCCGGGGAGCGGCTCGCAGCGCAATTTCGAGCGCGCGGGATTTCGTCCGATCTATACGCGGACGAAAGTTGTCCGCGTCCGGGAGTGAGGGTGGGGCATCGGATGGGGGGACTAGCAGTCAGCAGTCAGCAGTCAGCAGTCAGCAGTCAGCAATCAGCAGTCAGCGGTCAGCAGCGGTCAGCAGTTAGCAGTCAGCGTCGGCAATCAGCAGTCGGCAGTCAGGTGAGCGATAGAATTGCAGATCACGATACCGAAGCCCAGGAGCGCACTTGAAATCTGACTGTCTGGAGTTCGCCGAGATCCCGCACTCCGGACAGTTGTTTCTCGATTATCTGGCGCAGGCGCCGGCGGCGACGCGATTTTATGGGGAACAGGCGCCGCTTACGATGCCGGTGGCAGGGCGGTCCCCTGAGCAGCGCGCGAGGATAGCTGACATTCTAGAACGACAGAATGAAGCTTTTGGAAATTCGGTGCAGGTCAGTCGGAACATCGCGCGTTTGCGCGAGGGCGCGAATGTGATCGTGACCGGCCAGCAGGCGGGATTGTTTGGCGGGCCATTGCTGGCGATGCTGAAGACGCTGACCGCGATCCGGCTGGCCGAGCAATCGAATGCGGTGCCGGTGTTTTGGATTGCGACGACCGATCATGATCTGGCGGAAGTGGATCATGTTGCCCTGGTGAGCGACGGCAAACTGCACACGTTGCGGGTAGCGCTGGAAGCTACGCAGGGTGCGATGGTGAGCCGGGCGAAGATCAAGAGCTTAACCACGGATTTCGCGGATGGACACGGATCAGGAGCAGGACCAACCACGGATTTCGCGGAGGGACGCGGATCAGGGCGAGAGCTTTCGATCGGAGTGCTGGGGAAGATATTTCCGCAGGCCGATGCGGAGATCCTGGGAATACTGGAGAGCGCGTATTGCAAAGGCGAGCGCATGGGGATCGCGTTCGCGCGGCTTTGGTCGCATCTGTTCTCGCGCTTTGGACTGCTG
>JBPCNO010000019.1:0-12068 GCA_051001135.1 Acidobacteriaceae bacterium | reverse complement strand
GCATTGCCCGGAGCGACTGCAGTGGCATGCTCGAAGACGGGAAGCGCCTCGTTGAAGCGTTTCGCATAGATGAGGCTCTGACCGTAGTCCGTGAGCAGTTCCGGGTCATTCGGCGACTGCTGAAGGGCCGCCTGGAGCAGCGGCGCGGACTTGTCCGGGGCGCCCGCCTGCTGGTACGCATCGATCAGGATGCGGCGGACGCCGGCGTTATTGGGATCGAGCTGATGGAGCCGTTCGAGGATCGTGATGGCCTCTTCCGGATGGCCCTCCTGGGCCAGAACAGAGGCCAGTTGCGCGTTCAACGCAGCGTCGTCCGGACTCTGCTTGAGGGCGCTCCGGAGGAGAGGCTCGGCCTCGCTGTACTTCTTTTGGCGCATCAGCAGATGGGCGATACCGGCGGCCGCGACCGGTGAATTTGGCTGTGCCGCGAGCAGGCGGCGGTAGGCAATCTCGGCCGTGGCCGTGTCGTCGCTGCTCTCGGCGATCTGCGCGGTCAGCAACAGGTCCGCCGGCGTGCTTTGGTCGCCCATTAGACGCAGGGCGCGGAGCAAGTCGTCCTTGGCCTCAGCCGGATCTGCCGGAAGCGCAAGCTGGGCCAGAGTGCGCCATACCTGCGCCTTCGACGAGGGATCGTGCGAGGCCGGCTCGAGCGAGGCGGCGGTCTTGAGTTCGCTGCGAGCCTCGTCTGACTTACCTTCCTGCGCGAGCAGCAGACCGAGCGCGGCGTGCGATTCGAACTGTTTGGGATCGAGTTCAAGGGCGCGGCGGTAGTCCTGCGCGGCCTGCTCGCCCTGGCCGGTGGAGTCCTCAAGGTAACCCAGGTCGAAGCGGGCGCGGGCATCCTGCGGGTGCTGCTGTAGATAGCTGAGCACCAGCGGCCGCGCAGCGTCGTAGGCGTGGGCGTCGATCTTGTCTTCTGCCGCCGCCAAAGCAGGTGGAATATCGGCCTTGGTCTGCGAGGCCGCCGGATTGGGCGATGGCGTGTCTGGCGATTGGGCACCGGGAGGCAGGGACCCCTGCTGTGCGTACAAGGCTGCGGCAACGACGGGTAAACATAGAAGATACAGTAACTTCATGGGATAGAGCTAACCTTGTTTCTGAAGCTGTGGAATGGTCTGAAGCTGGGGAAGCATCCGGGCAAGCCAGTAGCCGGTGTGCGATCCCGCAGCCAGCGCAATCTCTTCCGGCGTGCCTACGGCAACAATCTCGCCGCCGTCCGCGCCACCCTCCGGCCCCATGTCGATAACCCAGTCGGCGGACTTGATCACGTCCAGATTGTGCTCGATGACGACCAGAGATCCTCCTCCATCGATGAGACGTCGAAAGGCATGAAGCAGCTTGCCCACGTCGTCGAAGTGGAGGCCGGTAGTGGGCTCGTCCAGAATGTAGAGCGTGCGCGACTTGCCGGGTTTGCTGCCATTGGAGGTCCGGCCGCTGGCGAGATGGGAGGCGAGCTTAACCCGCTGCGCCTCGCCTCCGGAGAGCGTGGTGGCGGACTGGCCAAGCCGTACGTACCCTAAGCCGACCTCATCCAGCAAGGCGAGCTTGTCGACGATCCGGGGATGGCCGGCGAAGAAGCGGAGCGCCTCCTTCACGGAAAGCGCCAGCACCTCGGAGATGTTCTTGCCCTTGTACTTGATCTCGAGGGTGGAGGCCTTGTAGCGGGTCGCGTTGCACTCTTCGCACGGCAGCTCGATATCCGCCAGGAACTGCATCTCGACCGTGACTGTGCCGTCGCCTTCGCAGACATCGCAGCGCCCGCCCGGTACGTTGAAGGAGAAATGCCCGGCACTGTAGCCGCGGCGTTCTGCCTCCGGCTGCGAGGCGAAGAGTTCGCGGATGGCGTCGAAGGCCTTGATGTAGGTGATGGGGTTGGAGCGCGGAGTGCGGCCGATGGGATTCTGGTCGACCATGACGATGTCGTTCAGCCGCTCGGCCCCCTTCAGTTCCTTATACAGCCCGGCTGCATCGCCGCCCTCGCCCTGCCCCAGCTCCTGTGCGACCGCTCTGTACAGGACATCATGGACCAGCGTCGATTTGCCCGAACCGGAGACGCCGGTGATGCAGACCAGCATGCCCAGGGGGATCTCGACATCGATGCCCTTCAGATTGTGGACGCGCGCGCCGCGCAGCGTAAGCCGCTCCCGGCCCGGCTCTCTGCGGGTCTTCGGCACCGGGATGGTGAGCGCGCCGGAGAGGTAGCGGCCGGTGAGCGAATCGGGGTTGGCTTCCACCTCCCGCACCGTGCCCGCTGCGAGCAGTTTGCCGCCGTATTCGCCTGCGCCGGGGCCCAGGTCCATCAGGTAGTCGGCGGCTCTGAGCACATCGGGATCGTGCTCGACCACCAGGATGGTGTTGCCCAGGTCGCGCAACTCTTCGAGGATGCGGATGAGCTTGGTGGTGTCGCGGGTGTGCAGGCCGATCGAGGGCTCGTCCAGCACGTAAAGCGCGCCCACCAACCGGGAGCCGAGCGAGGTGGCGAGCTGGATCCGCTGCGCCTCACCGCCGGAGAGGGTGGAAGACAGGCGGTCGAGGGTCAGGTAGTCGAGCCCGACGGAGTCCAGAAATTGTAACCGCTGCTGTACCTCTTTGAGGATGGAGCCGGCGATCTCCTGCTGCGACGGCGTAAGCGTGAGCGCAGCGAAGAACTGGTGCGCCGCGGCAATGGTAAGGGCCGCAGCTTCGCAGATGTTTCTACCATCGAGCAAGACGGCGCGTGCCTCGGCGCGGAGCCGTTCGCCCTTGCACTGGGGACAGCGCGCATAGCCGCGATACTTCGAGAGCATGACGCGCACATGGAGCTTGTACTTCTTCCGCTCCATGAGTTCGAAGAAGCCGTTGACGCCGATAAAGGAGCCGTGCCCTTCGAGCACAAAGGCCTGTTGG
Source organism: Acidobacteriaceae bacterium (assembly GCA_051001135.1). Lineage (GTDB taxonomy): Bacteria > Acidobacteriota > Terriglobia > Terriglobales > Acidobacteriaceae > CAWHMN01. The sequence goes on along the minus strand of JBPCNO010000019.1, from coordinate 9,182 downwards.
TCGGCGGCGAGATCGCGCCATGGAACATCCAGCGGGATGGCGTGTTCACGGGCAGCGCGGCGCAGTTCAGTCTGGTAGGGCCGGTATTTGGGCCGGGTCCAGGGATCGATGGCGCCGTCGTCCAGGCTCTTGGCCGGGTCCGGGATGATGAGGCTAAGGTCGAAGTCGATGGTGTTGCCGAAACCCTGGCAGCGCGGGCAGGCGCCGTACGGATTGTTGAACGAGAACAGGCGCGGCTCCGGTTCGCGATAGATACGGTGGCAGTGTTTGCACTCGTACTCGCGGGAGAAGCGCAGACGCCGGCGCGGGCCGCCGTCGTCTTCTTCCGGCCGTGGGACCACTTCATAGAGAATCTCGCCGCGCTCACGGTAGCCGATCTCGGCCGCATCCACGATGCGCGCCCGGGTGTCCGCCGAGACGAGGATGCGATCGATGAGGATGAAGAGCGGCTGAGTGAAGTCGAGATCGAGCAGCGACTCGGGCGTCGAAAATTCATAGATCTGACCGCCCTGATAGAGACGGTTGAAGCCCCGGTGGCGCAGTTCGGTGAGTCGCTGACGCATGGCGTCGGAGAGGGCGGGAACGCCGCCATCGCCCTTCGTTCCTTCGGACTGCGTGGCCTTCTTTGCGGCTCGCTTCTTGCTGGCCGGCTTCTTCGGGGGATCGTCCTGCGGATGCCGGTTGACCGGCAGGTCTTCGGAAGACGGCGGCTCCTGCGGGAGCACGGGAAAGATTGCGTGCAGCCGTGTGCCATCTCCCAGCGCCAGCACGGCGTCGGCAATCTCGTCGACTGAATCGCGGCGCACGATGTTGTGGCATACCACGCAATGCATGGTGCCGCAGCGGGCGTAGAGCAGCCGCATGTAGTCGTAGATCTCGGTGACGGTGGCGACGGTCGAGCGCGGATTGCGGGTAGTGTTCTTCTGCTTGATGGCGATGGCGGGGGCGAGGCCGTCGATCAGGTCGACATCCGGCTTCTCGATGCGTTCCAGAAATTGGCGCGCGTAGGCGGAGAGCGATTCGACGTAGCGGCGCTGGCCCTCGGCGTAGATGGTGTCAAACGCGAGCGAGGATTTGCCGGAGCCGGAGACGCCCGAGACGACAGTAAGCTGCCCGTGCGGGATATCGCAGTCGATGTTCTTGAGATTATGCGTCCGCGCGCCGCGGATGGTGATGGTGTCGTTCAAGGGGTCTCTAGGGCAGCGCCCCACGGCCAAGGCGCACCTTCCAGTATACCGGCGTCATAGCCTCGCACGGTGCGATCACGCCCAAGGGATAAAGATGGGCTTCATTGCGCTTCAGGCCTGCACTCGGGCGCGCCAGGGAAACATTCTTCTCTGTCCGCTGTTGACAGACGAAAAAGCGGAAGCATAGACTCGCCGCACTCTTTGCCAGAGTAGTGGTACGCGTGCGGTTCCTGCCGGGCAACTCTGGCTTGCTGGTTCTCCAGGCTCTTCTTCGCACCAGGCCACGCAGATACGCGAACTGCCCGCATGCGCGAGGGACAGGATACCGGAGTGGGTAGAAGGCGATCGGTGACCGGACCTGGCTATGCCTGCCTCAGCATGATCCTTCCACTCCAGAAAGCGCTTCCACATGGGCTATCGTTCATAGAGTTGGGCCTCACCCGCCGCGCTAGAAACACCCAGATCTCCACCCGAAAGGCCCTTTCAGTATGAGTTTACAGATGTGTGCCCTCCTTTCGCCGTTGACCGGGATGCGCCGGTGGGCGGTACGTGCGGCGGCGGTTGCCGTTGCGACAGCGCTGATCGCGTTTCCGGCTGCGCCGCGGGCGCAGGCGCAGACTACCACCACCCTCACGGTGACCAACCTGAACGACAGCGGCGCCGGCTCCTTGCGCGACGCGATCGCGCAGAGCGCGAACACGCCCACGGGCCAAAGCACGCTGATTACCTTCCAGTCCGGGCTGAGCGGGACCGTTCCGCTCCAGAGCCCGTTGTTCATCTGCAACAACCAGACGCTGACCATCCAGGGACCCGGGGCGGCGCAGATTCTGGTGAGCGGACAGAACAGCGTCAGGGTAATGCTCCTCTGCCCCGGGACGAACGTGACCCTCTCCGGGCTGACGATTGAAAACGGGAGTACGTCCTACGGCGGCGGCGGCATTTTCAACGGCGGCGGCACGCTGACGGTGACCGACAGCACGTTTTCCGGCAATTCGGGGAACTACGGCGCCGGCGGCATAGAGAACGGCGGCACGCTGACGGTGACCGACAGCACCTTCTCCGCGAACTCGGCGGGCGGCGACGGCGGCGGCATTCTCAACGACAGCACGCTGACGGTGACCGACAGCACGTTTTCCGGCAACTCGGCGAACTACGGCTACGGCGGCGGCATTTTAAACACCGGCACGCTGACGGTGACCGACAGCACCTTCTCCGGCAACTCGGCGAACTCCGGCCACGGCGGCGGCATTGTCAATGTCCGAAACGCGACCCTGAAGAGCACCCTCCTGGCGGGCAACGCGGGGGGGGAATTGCAATGGAGGCATCACCTCACAGGGCTATAACCTGTCCGATGACGCGACCTGCGCCTTCTCTGGCACAGGCGACCTGAACAGCACCCCGGCGGGGCTCGATCCGAAGGGGTTGCAGAACAACGGCGGCCCGACGCAGACCATTGCCTTGCTGCCCACCAGTCCGGCGGTGGATCACATCCCGGTAGCCAACTGCACCGACACTAACGGCAACCGGGTCACGACCGACCAGCGTGGTATCAGCCGTCCGCAGGGGCCTGCCTGCGATAGCGGCGCGTATGAGCTGGTGCAGAGCGTGCCCTTTGCCTCGTTCCGGGCGGAGCTCGGCATCTTCGGCGGCAGATATCCGGGCTTTGCTCTTGAGTCCGTGCTGACGCTGGGGTCGACGAGCGATGGCGTCCAACCGGCCACCGAGGCGGTTACTCTCCAGGTGGGTAGTTATACAGTCACCATTCCGGCCGGCTCCTTCCATCGGCTCCGGAACGGCAGCTATCTGTACTCCGGCACTATCCACGGCGTGCGGTTAGGCGCGGTGCTGGTTCCGCTCGGACGCAATCGCTACTCCTTTGACGCCGCGGCCACGCCGGTGAACCTGTCCACCAGCCCCAACCCGGTCACCGTGATGCTGATGATCGGCAACGACAGCGGCACCACCACGGTGAATGCCTACCGGTCACGGTAGACCAGTGGATACGGAAAGCGCCTCGCAAGGGAGGCGCTTTCCTTTTCTGCTTCTGCTCTAAAGCGCAGTACTGTTGCAAGATCACGAGCGATCAGGGACAGAGCGCAAGGAATCCAGCACCAGCAGGATGCCGCCGATGACGATGGCGGAGTCGGCGACGTTGAAGTCGGGCCAGTGGTAGTGGATGATATGCACCTCGACAAAGTCGATCACGTAGCCATAGCGGATGCGATCGTAGGCGTTGCCGATGGCGCCGCCCAGAATGAGCGCGAGCGCCACCGTCATGGGGGTGAGCCGGCGGCCCAGTTTGATCAGGAAACCCAGCACGACGACGGCGGCAAGCAGCGAGAAGCCGATCAGCAGCCAGCGAACCCGGCCCGGGGACGGGGAGTTGCCAAAGAGCGAGAAGGCCGCACCGGCGTTCTCCACATGCGAGATGCGGAAGATGTGCGGGATGACGGGGATGGCGCCATCCACCGGGACATAGCGCTCGATCAGCTTCTTGGTCACGCGATCGAGCAGCAGGATGAACATGGAGAGCGCGATGAGCGTGCCACGCCAGTCGCGGGAGGAGCGCCGGGGTATTTCCTCCATCAGGCGTGCGCTCCGGTGGTCGTCTCGCTCGCGGCGCTCTGGGCCGCGCCGATCGGCGGGAAGCCCATCTGATCGAGCGCCGCGGCGCAGCGGTCACAGACGGCCGGCCAGCGCGGGTCTACGCCGACCGTGGTCATGAAGTTCCAGCAGCGCCCGCACTTAACTCCGTCCGCGGGCAGAACTGTGATCGTAATGTGATCGCTAATGTCGAACTTCCTAGAGGGCTCAGACGAGTCGTTGAGTTTTGACAGGTCAATAGATGGCCAACCGGTCTTCGGCAGATCCAGGGCGGCGATGATTTCAACCTGTGAAACATTGAAAATTTCTTTCAAGCTGGCTTGTTTGAATTTCCCGAGCATCGGCTCGTATTGGTCCGTGAGCAACTGCAATCGCAGCTTGGCTTCAAGCGCCTTGCCGATGCGCTTCTCCTTGCGGGCCTCTTCCAGGCTCTTCATCGCCTCTTCGCGAACGGCGAGCAGTTGCGCCCAGTCGGCCAGAAGATTGGGAACCTCTTTCTTCGGGGCAAGCTCGCCGGGATCGGGAAAGAGCGCCACATGCACGCTCGTTGCGCGGTTTGCAACCGGCGGCAGATACTGCCATACCTCATCGGCCAGGAAGCTGAGAATCGGCGCCCCCAGGCGGACCAATGCTTCGGCGATGCGCCACAGCACGGTCTGCGCGGAGCGGCGCGCCCTGCTTGCGGGCGCAAAGGTGTACATGCGGTCCTTCAGCACGTCGAGATAAAGCGAGCTCAGATCGACGATCGCGAACTCGTTGACGGCGTGATAGATGCGGTGGAACTCGAACTCGTCATACCAGGCGCGCACCTTGAGGGTGAGCTCGCGCGTGCGTGCGAGCATGTACTGGTCCAGCGGCTCCAGATCGTCCCAGGCAACGGCGTGCTGCGCCGGATCGAAGCCATACAGGTTGCCGAGCAGAAAGCGGAAGGTATTGCGCAGCTTGCGGTAATTGTCGGCCACGCGCTGCATCAGGTTTTCGCTGGCGGCCATGTCCTCGCGGAAATCCACCGACGCCACCCACAGACGCACCACTTCGCCGCCCATACGGTTGGCCACGTCCACCGGATCGACCCCATTGCCGAGCGACTTCGACATGGCGCGGCCCAGCTCATCGAGCGTCCATCCGGCGGTCGCTACCTTGCGATAGGGCGCGGCATTGCGAATGCCCACCGAGGAGAGCAGGGAAGAGTGGAACCAGCCGCGGTGCTGATCGCTGCCCTCGAGGTAGAGATCGGCCGGCCAGCGCAGGTCGGGGTCTGCCTCGAGCACCGCGTTCCAGCTTGCGCCGGACTCGAACCACACGTCGATGATGTCCATCTCCTTGCGGAACTCGGTGCCGCCGCAGGGCGCGCATGTAGTCCCGTCGGGCAGCAGTTGCTCGGCGGAGTGGATATACCACGCGTCGGCGCTCTCGCGCGCGAACAGCTCTACGATTTGCCGATACACCGCGGGATCGTTCAGCGGCCGATGGCACTTCCGGCACAGGAAGACGGCGATAGGCACGCCCCAGATGCGCTGGCGCGAGATGCACCAGTCGGGCCGGGTGGCGATCATGTTGGAGATCCGCTCTTTGCCCCACGTGGGATCCCACTTCACTTGCTGGATCTCTTCGAGTGCGCGCTCGCGGAAGGTGGTCTCCGTTCCGTCGGGGCGCTGCATGGGCGTTTCCATGCGGATGAACCACTGCTCCGTCGCGCGGAAGATGACCGGATTGTGGCAGCGCCAGCAGTGCGGATAGGAGTGGTAGATTTCGTTCTGGCCCATCAGCGCGCCGCGGCTCTTCAGCAGCTCGACGATGAACGGATTCGCCTGGAAGACGGTCTTCCCCTCGTACTCCGGCAGGCCGTTGCGCATGCGACCGGCATCATCGACGTTGCAGGTCTGGTCGAGGCCGTAGCGTTCGCCGGTATAGAAGTCATCCGCGCCGTGGGCGGGCGCAGTATGTACGGCGCCGGTGCCCTGGTCGGCGGTGACGTAGGTGGCGAGCACGCCGAGCACCGAACGATCGAGAAAGGGATGCCGGAAGGTAGAGCGTTCGAGCACGGAGCCCTTGAAGCGCGCGATCTCCTTCGCGTCCTGCAGTCCGCAGCTTTCGCGCACAGAGGCGGCGAGTGCCTCGGCCACGATGTAGACCGCGCCATCCGTGTTCTCAAGCGCCACATACTCAAAATCGGGATGGAATGCGACGGCGAGGGACGCGGGCAGCGTCCACGGCGTGGTGGTCCAGATGATGGTGTAGACGGACTTGCCGGCAAGCGCCGCCGCAAGCTTGTCTGAGAGTGCTTCTGGCGGGCTGGTCAGCGCGTAACGCACGTAGACGCTGGGGCTGGTGTGCATTTCGTACTCGACCTCGGCCTCGGCGAGCGCCGTGCGGTCGTGGATGCACCAGTAGACCGGCTTCAATCCTTTGTAGACGAAGTCCTTTTCGAAGAAGGCATAGAAGGTTTCGAGGATTTTGGCCTCGTAGTCGCTGGACATGGTGGAGTAGGGTGCGGACCAGCGGCCGAGCACGCCCAGGCGCTGGAACTGCGAGCGCTGCAGATCCAGGTAACCGGCTGCGTATTTCCGGCAGGCGCGGCGCACCGCCACTGGATCCATCTCCAGCTTCTTGCGGCCCAGTTGTTCGTCCACCTTGATCTCGATCGGCAACCCGTGGCAGTCCCAGCCGGGGACGTACGGGGCGTCGAAGCCAGCCATGGTCTTGGACTTGACCACGAAATCCTTCAGGCACTTGTTGAGCGCATGGCCCAGGTGGATGGGGCCGTTGGCGTACGGCGGCCCGTCGTGAAGAATGTAGACGCGCGATCCTTTGCGCGCGGCGCGGATCTGCCCGTAGATGTCCGTCTCCGCCCATTGTTCGAGCCGCTTCGGCTCGTTTTGGGGCAGATTGGCCTTCATGGGGAACTCGGTTTGAGGAAGCGTCAGGGTCGCCTTCAGTTCCGAAGGAGCGGACATTGTGTCTCCAATTGAGCAGGGTGGAAAGTTTTATTGTAGCCGCTCACCAGCGCTCGCTCCGGGTGGATAACTTCGGCCCATATCGTCCGTCTAACGTAGATACGAACTGCGGAGGGTTGTGGGTGCACCTGGTGTAGGGGTCCGCAGGAAAGCTCGCGGTTCTGCAGCAGCTTGATTGGGAGGGGCGAGTAAAGAGGGTGGAAAGCTAATGTTCTCGAAAATTCAAAAAGATGTAGGAAGATTCCAGGGAACTGGAGACACCCGTCGGCTCGTTCATAGATAATAACGACAATGGAGAGGCAGGCCGGAGCTTCTGGCCTGCCGGTCAAACGAAGTGCCTATGCTCAATCAGGTCTTGCCGCCGCCCGAGATCGACCCCGTGGAAGAGACGACACCCCGGGAGCCGAAGCTATTCAGCGAGATCGTGGATGAGCCCGTCTGGAAGACGATCGCGGGCGATCTGCGTGGACTGTTCCGGAAAGAGCATCTTCCACCATTAGTGCTGACGGCCACGGCCGTGCCCGTTCCGGACCTGCTCGCGGAAAAGCGCAGCCCCGTGTCCTCTATCGTCTCAGTCACGCTGCACGTGCTGGTGATCGCTTTGATTGCGTGGCTGGTCATCGAGGCGCGCCTTCACCCCGCGGTCAAGCCACAAGTGGCGAAGGTGACGGCGGTGGATGTGCCGCAGTTTGTGCCCATTGCGCCCAAGGGCCCCGCCATGGGTGGCGGTGGCGGTGGCGGATCGCACGACATTATTCAAGCTCCCAAGGGCCGGCTGCCCAAATTCGCGGACAATCCCATCACGCCGCCCATGATCATCAAGAACGAGCATCCCAAGCTGGCGGTGGAACCGGCGATCAAGATGCCGCAGAACATCACGCTCCCGAACAACAATCTGCCGAACCTGGGTGATCCGCGCACCAGCGTGGTGGGTCCGGCCTCGAACGGCACCGGATCGGGCGCAGGCATGGGCACCGGCTCCGGAGGCGGTATCGGTTCCGGCAGCGGGAATGGCTACGGACCGGGTGAAGGCGGAGGCTACGGTGGGGGCACCTATCAGGTGGGCGGCGGTGTGTCGCCGCCGGTGGTCATCTACTCGGTCGAGCCGGAGTTCTCAGATGAGGCGCGCCGCGCCAAGTATCAGGGCGTAAGCGTCGTCTCGCTCATCGTCGATGCGCATGGCATGCCGCAGCGGGTACGCGTGATCCGCAAACTGGGCATGGGCCTGGACGAGAAAGCGGTGGAAGCGGTGCAGCAGTACAAGTTCAAGCCGGCCATGTTCCAGGGCCACGCCGTCCCCGTGGTCATCAATGTGGAAGTGAACTTCCGCATCTACTAACCACCGGCGGGTAGCGACCGGCGGCCTCGCCCGCGCATTTGATTTCACTGGCGGGAGTTGTTATCTTCAGGAAGTTCGTCCGCAGCAGTATGTGCGCCCATAGCTCAGTTGGATAGAGCGATTGACTACGAATCAATAGGTCGGAGGTTCGAATCCTTCTGGGCGCACCACCGAATCATCGACTTACAGCCACTTGGCTCTGGGTCGCTTCGAGACTATGACGCAGAATATGACGTGGGCAGAAATTTTCGGCCTCTCTTCCCCTTTTCTGCATTCCTTGCATTCACAACTTCGGCTAAATTTCTCATGACAGGATGCAGGTACTTCTGTGTAGTCGTCACGCTCTCATGCCCTGGTACATCCATGACGAATTTCAGATTGCCGCTGCTGTCCAACAAGTCCGTTGCGAAGCTGTGACGTGCGGAATAGAGAACCAACTCCCTCGGTAGACGCGCCTCGCTCCGTGCCTCTCTGAAGGGCTGTTCAACTGCCGTATGGGAACGGGTTCACAAGAGAAGCAGGAATAGCCCTAGTAAGAATGCTAGTGGTCGAGCTATCCCAGCAGCCCTAATCTGTCATTCCGGCCGAAAACATGCATGAGTATCTACACATTAGGAGTGGGCCGCTAGTGAACTGATCACTCAGCCAGTTCACATGATGGCGGGGCTCCGGTGGCGTCATTCAGCGGATGAGGCTCATCGAATCATCAGTGAGAGACAATGCCGAGACGAAGCGCAGGTCTGATCATGTATCGAAGAGGGGTGAACGGTTTAGAAGTGTTCCTGGTCCACCCCGGAGGCCCGTTTTGGGCGAAAAAGGATGCAGGAGCATGGTCGATTCCCAAAGGAGAGTACGAGGAGGAAGAACAGCCGCTGGAAGCTGCGAGAAGAGAGTTCAAAGAAGAAACAGGCTTTGCCGCGAACGGACAGTTCGTGGAGGTCGGCAGTATCAGACAGGCAGGCGGCAAACTTGTTGCAGTATGGGCTTTCGAGGGTGACTGCGATCCCGCGAATCTGATCAGCAATGTCTGCCAAATCGAATGGCCTCCCCGCTCTGGACGCCGGGTTGAGTGCCCAGAGGTGGATCGAGGCCGCT
>JBPCNO010000018.1:0-40878 GCA_051001135.1 Acidobacteriaceae bacterium | reverse complement strand
TTCCCGTTGTAGAAGGTGGTCGTGTCATCCACATTTTGTGAGACCACAGCGCCGGTCAGATCGATGCCGGCAAACAGACCCTTCGCGCGTGAGTAGGTCAGCAGCTCGGCGTTCAGCTTCCAGTCGGTCGCGGCCTGCGCATTGCGGCCCACCGGGCCCGCAGCCGCGGAGGCATCGCCACCGATCTTGAACTTCGACTTCAGAAGGTCCTGGAACCCTTTGTCATTGACCGCCACCAGCACCAGATCCGTGGACTGCCCACCAATCTGGAAGCCAAAACTTCCGCCCGCCAGCCGGATGAACACCGGCGCGCTCCACCCACTGCCGGTGCGGCAGGTCACCACGCCCTGCCCGTATTCGCCACCCACGACGAATGCGGCTTTCTTCACCGCAGGAATCACGCCAATGCACGTCGCCTGTTCGGTGATCTCGGTCGGGATTCCCTTGTCCGGCGTCTGCTCAATATCGGTGATCACCTGCTTGGCCTCGTTCAGGCGCTGGTTCAGGTCTGACTTGCTACTAGCCGCAAATGCGCTCAACGAGAATCCAGCAACGCACACAAAAGTCAGCATCTTCTTCATACTCTTCTTGTCTCCCCGACGGATCGTCCGCCCCTACCGCAAATTTGCATCTGGCCACATCCATTTATTCCTGCGCTTAACACGCGCCGCTTCATGGAGTTACCTACGCACCGAATAAGATGCAAGGAACCGGCCGAGCGCATGTATCGCGGCTGACATTCCCGGCGACACCCGGGCCAAAAAAAGAGGGGCCTCGTAGGATGGGAATTCCATCCTACGCTGCCCCGTTCCCCAGATCTGCGTTGTTTCTTGTGTTACCTTCGCACACCTGGGTCACCTGTGCAAGTAACTTGAGTACCCAAATCGGGGGATATACGTCCAAAATGGATTCGCCGGTACTCACGATCGCCCGGCGCCAGTCTGCCCGCTGGGGTCTGCGCTCAATCAAAGCATGGGCAGAACGATTCCCTGCTGCTTTTGATACTTGCCCCGGCGATCCGCATAGCTGATTTCGCAAACCTCGTCCGATTGGAAGAACAAAATCTGGCACAGACCCTCGTTGGCGTAGATCTTCGCGGGCAGCGGGGTGGTGTTCGAGATCTCGAGCGTGACGAATCCCTCCCACTCCGGCTCGAAGGGAGTCACGTTCACGATGATCCCGCAGCGCGCGTAGGTGGACTTGCCCACGCAGATGGTCAAGACATCCCGCGGGATTTTGAAGTACTCGATCGATCGCGCCAGGGCAAATGAATTGGGCGGAACGATGACCGATGCTGCGTTCACGGTGACGAAGGACCGCTCGTCGAAGTTCTTCGGATCGATGATCGCGCTGTTGACGTTGGTGAAGATCTTGAATTCGTCGGAGACCCGAAGATCATAGCCGTAGGAGGACAGCCCGTAGGAGATGACCCCCTCCCGCACCTGCTTTTCGCTGAAGGGCTGAATCATCCCGTGATCCAGCGCCTGCTCGCGAATCCAACGATCGCTCTTGATTGCCATGCCTCTCCTCGTCCGGACGGCGAGCGACACAAAACTTTCCTGCATCGGCGTCCAAGACACTTCTAGAATGGATTGCGGTCAGAAAATTGCATCTTAAAGAACGCGCATCGACATAGCAATGCTGGAGCCGCTGATTGCAGGGCGACCGGGCAGGCAGTGAAACCATCTCAGTTCTTGAGGAGTGAGCCTTGATCAAGCAGGATATCGTGCATCAGGTCATCGAGCGGACGGGACTACCTCGCACCAAAGCGGAGGCAGCCGTGGACACCGTCTTCGAGGGTCTGAAGAAGGCGCTCACCGCCGGCGACCGCATCGAACTGCGCGGGTTCGGCGTCTTCAACGTGCGCCCCCGCAAGACCGGCATCGGCAGAAATCCCCGGACCGGCGCTGAGGTCACCATCGCTCCGGGACGCGCTGTCCGCTTCAAGCCCGGCAAAGAGTTGCACGTCATCGACTAGCCGGGAGCCTTTGAAAGCCGTTCGACATTGAAGCAGGGCGTCGAAGCAAGGCCTCGGCGGTCAGCAGTGCGGGACTATCTCCTTCTGACGCGAGAGACACGAACAGCTTAGTTTCGGCATAATCTCAAGAACTTCGAACGGTCCGCCTCGGTCTTGATCTCCCCCGCCACCATCCCATACAGTTCCTTCGCCGAGGAACACCGCTTCGCCGCCCGTTTGACTACGACCTCCGATATCGGCCCAATATATGCCGCCAGCTCCTTGCTGACGCGCTCAATCGTCTGCGCCTCAATGGTCGAACCAACCGGCGCAACCTCGGGAGTGCGATTGGCAGATGAGCTCGCGGAAACTTCCTCGTCCGCGCGACTTGTCTCCTTCTCTCCCGGAGCGGAGTGCTCCGCAGAGCGATCCTCGCTGGACACGTCCAAATAGGGACGGAGCGCCTGAATCAGCACCTGTACGTCCGACTTCCAGCGCGCATGACTCAGTTCCACCGCGTTTCTGTAAACTAATTCCTTCAAATCATCTGGAAGCTGCTCGACGTGCGGCATCTTGGCGCCCCGAATCAGCACTGGTACCAAGGGGATATCGCGCCGGAGCGCCGACGCCAGCTCGATCCGCACGAAGTCGTTCGCATCTTCCAGACGCCGGTGCCCCAGAGCATCCTTCCACTCCAGCCACTCCGGCCCGATAATCGCCAGCAGAACGCTGCAAGTAGCCACACTCTGGTCGATCGCCTTGCGGAAATCCCGTCCCGGCTGGATTCCTGCCACATCCATAAATACAGACTGGTCGCTGAAACGCAATGTGAGTTCGTCAAACAGGCGGCCAGCTTCACCCTCCGAATCGGTCCGCCGATAATTGATGAATATGGAGCGCAGAGCAGACCTCCTGAAAGGTGGGACATGGGCCCGAAACGGAGGAAATACAAGTTCCAGGAATTCAGATAATCCCGATCTCCCCGGAAACCGCAGAGCAGAGTGTACTCCGGCACTTGGCCGAGCTTCAATGAGACTCTGATCCTTGTACCATCGCGAGGATCAAGGCGAGCACCGCGTCCGGGATCGTATCCGCTATTCAATCCGACGGGGCTCAGAAAGCGGGGTAGTCAAGGCGGGTCGACGCGAGTGAAGGCTCGTCGTCTTGCGTTGTTGCTTGGGAATCACTGTCCGAAACGATCGCTTAGCCGTCTACTCCGGCTTCGAGAACTTGCAGAAATTTGAACTGACGTTCGAGTTCGCCATTGCCGAAACCGGAGCCGCTGCCTATCCTGTGTGCGTGAATGGCTCGTCTTCTTCACTGCCATTTGCCGGAGAAGAATGCATGGGAGGCGCGATTTTTGTCAGCTATCGCCGGGATGACTCGGAGGGCGAGGCGGGTAGGCTCTTCGATGACCTGACGCGGGCATTCGGCCAGGACTGCGTGTTCATGGACGTGGCAGGCATCCATCCCGGAATGGATTTCCGCAAGGCTATCGAGGACCACGTCTCCAGTTGCGGCGTGCTGCTCGCCATGATCGGCCCGAGTTGGACGAATATCACCAACAGCTCAGGCCAGCGACGGCTCGACGACCCGAACGACTTTGTGCGCATTGAAGTTGCCGCCGCCCTCGCCCGCAATATCCCGGTGATTCCTGTGCTGGTGCACGAAGCGCGGGTTCCGCGTCCGGAACAGTTGCCCGACAACCTCAAGGATCTTGCGTGGCGCAATAGCGTTGAGATCACCCATGCGCGCTGGAACTCCGACGTGCAGCTACTGACCCAGGCACTGCAATCCTATGTAACGACCGCTCCGGATTCAGCGTTGACAGACAATCAGCCGGTGCACGCCAACGTTCCGGTGCAACTGCCGCCTCCGCACCCTTCCCCCGCAAACGGTAGCGCCGGTCAAGAAGTCTTCGAGGATGCCGCTGATCGCCGGTATCTCCGCTGTGGTCGTTCTGTTGGCTGTGGCGACGGTGCTGCTGGTACTCCGCAGTTCGGCGAAATCCCCGGATCCGCTCAACGGCACCTGGACCAACCCCGCGACACTCCAACGCAACGGCCTGGCGCAGGTGACTATCTCCGCGACCGGCAACCAGCTTTCCATGCGTGCGTGGGGACTGTGCCGGCCTGCAAACTGCGATTGGGGTGCGCAGCAGGCGAAGTCTGAGAGCGGCAAAGCTACAGCCACCTGGACATTTCTCAACGATAGCGCCGGGCAGGAAAAGGGACGGGTGGCCACCGTAACCGTCGCTCCCGATGGAGACCGGCTCAAGGTGAACATCGTCAATACATTCCCCGGGAGGCGTGGGACCCAGCGGGAGTTTGAGTTTACCCGGGCATCCGGCCAGTAGCCGCCGGCTTCCGTTTCCGGCTGCCGGCGAACTTCCCCCTGAGCACCTCAGGCGTTCGCAGGGCTGCCAGCCACCTTCACTTGCTGTTGCTGCACAGAGGCCCACTGCGCATGCTCTTGAGAAACCAGCGACTCGACGCGCTCGGCCAGCAGCGCATGCGGATCGGGTGCGCTCCCATACATCGCCGCCTTAGCTAGATAGACATACTTCTCGTGCCGAAGCGCTTCGCACGTCGAGCGATAGTTCGTCCAGTTCTGCTGATACTGGTTCAGGTGCAGAATGCCTTCAAGAATCGTGATCAGTACGCCCAGTCCTCCGGTCAGAAGCATGACGTGGGCGAAGTGAAAGCCGGCAAGAAACGGGATGACTGCCGCCGCGAAGATTTCCAGGATCTTCATCCGCTTATATGAGTTGTGCGCGGACCGGCTTTTGCAGTCGTACCAGGTAATCTGATCTTCCAGACGTGCAAAGATCGGATCCTGTTCTCCATCGCTCATGCTGGCCATCGGCATGTTTCTCCGGTGTTCTCTCTGAAGTGGAAGCTCGCCTACGCGCTCCGGAGGGTCGAAGTCCCGGCCCCGAAGAGCTGCGCCTCAGCCTGTCTGCGCCGAAGCAGTCCGGCCACGACAGCTCCGCCCGCGTGGTCCCAATGCTCGAACTGGCTAGCGGCCACGCTCATATCGTTCGCGTTCAGTTCCTTCAGCAACGTCGAACCCTCGAATGCTCCCGCTCCAAGGTTGAAGACGAAGTCGACCAATGCGTCGAATTCACACTGAGTGAGCGCGATGGTAACTGCTCGATTGACACAGGCGGCAGCGTTCTGTACGTCTTTCGCTAAGAGGGCTTCCGCCTGCGCCTGCGCGATGGTGAGCCCCTCATGCACATCGGGACCCGTGTGGCCATAGCCAATCGTCAAGACTCCCACCTGGTCGCGATATGCGGTGAGAACACAGCCCTCGAACCGTTCTGTGAGCGTGAGGCCGTCTTTGCTGTAGATGTAACTATTGACGCCCATAAGATTCCTCCTTGAGGTAAGAAGAAGTACATGGCCCGGGCGCGGCAAGCATAGCACATGCAAAGAACTGTACGGCAGACCTTTCTCGGTCCAATCTCGTCCTCATCGTTTCTCCGCATCCTTCCCAAATATAGATTCCGTTATCAGAAAGGACCGCCGATGAATGCGGAGTGGTCATCGCAGGAACGAAACTCTACATCAGGCTCACCGGATCGACATCATAGATCAGCGCGGCGCGCGGAATACCGATAGCATCCGCATGCGCCCGCGCGGCACGCAACGCGTGGCCCAGCGCCTCCCGCCGTTCCGCCTTCAGCAACACATGGAACCGATAGATACGCTTGATCTTCATGATCGGCGCAGTCGCCGGTCCCAGCACCCGCACGCCCGTCAGTTGCGTGGAGGAGAACCACTTGCCCAGCGCAGCCGCCCATCCCGCCGCCTCTTCCAGTTGCGGGCTGCGGATGACAATGTTCGCCAGCACGCCGAACGGTGGATAGTGCATCCACTTGCGGTACTTCAGCTCCTTTGCGACGAAGCCGTGGAAGTCGTGCTTCTGCGCGAGTTCAATGGCGTAGTGGTCGGGATGATAGCTCTGCACCACTACCTTGCCGGGAAGCTCCCCCCGTCCGGCGCGGCCTGAGACCTGCGTCAGCAATTGAAAGACGCGCTCGGCGGCGCGGAAGTCCGGTAGTCCCAGCGCGTAGTCCGCACCGACGACGCCCACCAGGGTAACGCCGTGGATGTCATGCCCCTTGGCGATCATCTGCGTGCCCACCAGCAGGTTGATCTCGCCGGAATGCAGCCGCTCCAGCAGTCGCTCCATGTCATGCCGGCTGCGCACCGTGTCGCGGTCCATGCGACCGATGCGCGCATGAGGAAAGATCTCACCCAGCCGCTGTTCGCCCTGCTGCGAGCCTGCACCGAGAAAATAGAGGTGCTCGCTCTCGCACTTGGGGCAAACCCTGGGCACTGTGCGCCGGTAGCCGCAGTAATGGCACTCCAGCCGCTGCCCGGCATGCGCATGCGGGTCGTCCGAAAGCACAGGCTTGTGGTGCGTCAGCGCGATGGCGCAGTTCTCACATTGCAGCTTCTCGCCGCACGCGCGGCATAGCACGGCGAACGAAAAGCCGCGGCGGTTGAGCAGGATGATCGCCTGTTCGCCGCGCGCCAGCGTCGCTTCGGTCTCTGCTACGAGCCGCCGGGCGAAGATCTGCTCCTGCCCGGTCTCCTGAAACTCCCGCCGCATATCGACGAGTTCTACTTCGGGTAGCGGGCGCCGGTTGACCCGCTCATGCATCTCCACCAGCGCATACTTCCCGCGCTGCGCATTCTGCCATGATTCGAGCGACGGTGTCGCCGAGCCGAGCACCACCAGCGCCCCCGCGAGCTTGGCCCGCATTACCGCCACGTCGCGCGCGTGGTAACGGGGATTTTCTTCCTGCTTATAGGAGGAGTCGTGCTCCTCATCCACGATGATGAGCGCAAGCCGCTCCACCGGTGCGAAGACCGCCGAGCGCGTGCCCACCACCACCCGTGCCTCGCCACGCCGGATGCGATGCCACTGCTCCGCCCGCTCCTCCGGCGTCAGCGCGGAGTGCAAGAGCGCCACCTCGCCCGCAAAAGCCGCGTGCAGTTGCGCCGCCATCGCCGGTGTCAGGCCGATCTCCGGCACCAGCAGAATGGACGAAAACCCCGCTTCGAGCGCCCGCTGCATCATCTCCAGATACACGGCGGTCTTGCCCGAGCCGGTCACCCCGTGCAGCAGGCTGGCGCGAAACGCTCCGCTACCGAGCCCGTCTACAATGCTCGCGGTGGCCCCTTCCTGCGCCTCATTGAGCGCGTGCCGTATGTGCCGCATGCCCGACAGATGAAAGGCTTGCGGCCGCTCTTCGAGACGCACCAGCCCGCGCTTCACCAGCGTCGCCAGCGTGGTGGCGGGTACGGTTAGACGGCGCAGCTCCGGAACCGCGAGCGTGCCGCCGGAGCCGGCAAGCTCCGCCAGGATCGCCTGCTGATTCGCGGTCAGCTTGGGCAGCCGCTCGCCTTCCACCAGCACCGCGTATTCGATCAGCCGCCGGGCATCGCGCACGGCCGCGGTGGTCTCCCGCGCAATCCAGTGCTTCCGCACCATGCCGTCGATCAGTTCGCGGTTCGCTCCGGTGGCCCGCATCAGCGTGGCGCGGCGCGCAGGCTCGCCCGTCGAGAGATAGTTCAGCACCGCGTACTCCGCCGTCTGCTCCTCCGGCGTGCGTCGCGTGCGCCGCGTGCTTCCCTGCTCCGCTCCCTCGAAGAGCGCCTTCTGCCCCTGCTCCGTGATGCGATATTGCACCTGCTTGCGCACCTCCGCCACCAGCGGCAGCATGCTGCGCAATACCTCGCCCAGGGGGGCTAGATAGTAGTGGCTGATCCAGCGGGCAAGCTCCAGCAGATCCGGCGCAACGATGGCTTCGCTATCGAGCACGCTCTCGATGCTCTTCGCCGTCACCGGCGGCGGGTCATCGTGCAGCCGGGTCACGATGCCGATCAGTTTTTCATTGCGGAATGGCACGATGACGCGGCCGCCCACTGCGGGCGGCGCTTGCGGAGAAATTCTGTAGGTGAAGACCGCATCGAGCGGCACAGGCACGGCGACGTCACAAAACTCGGACAAATTCGCCGCCTACTCTTGCGGCGAGCGCGTTGGCGGCTTAAGCCCCAGCTCGGCCATGGCCATCTGCAGGTCCCGCCAGGCCTCCTTCTTCTGGCGCGGATCGCGCAGCAGGAAGGCGGGATGATAGGTGACGATCAACCTGGTTCCGCGGTAGTTGTGGATCCGTCCGCGCAGCGAGCTCAGCGAGGCCTTGGCCGCCAGCAGATAGGTCGCCGCGGTCGATCCCATCGCCACCAGCACCTCCGGCCGCACCACCTCGATCTGCTGGTGCAGGAACTGCATGCAGGTGTGGGCTTCCTCCGGTTCGGGAACGCGGTTCTGCGGCGGCCGGCACTTCACCACATTCGCGATGTAGACCTGCTCCCGCTTCAGCCCCATGGCCGTGATCATATTGTTCAGCAACTGCCCGGCGCGTCCGACGAATGGCACGCCCTGAGCATCCTCGTCCGCGCCCGGGCCCTCCCCCACAAACATCAGTCGAGCGTTCACGTCACCGTCGCCGAAGACGATCTTGTTCCTGCCTGCGGAGAGCTTGCAGCGGGTACACTCTCCGATTTCATTGCGGATGGAGATCATCGCTCCGGCCTTCGATCCAGGCTGCAATACAGCGGCGAACGGAGCCGGGAGTGTCACTGTCGATGTTTTTCGTGCCGCGATAGCACTCTCCTCGCTCTCGGTTTCCTGCAGATGCACGTGCCCTTCGGCGTCAGCCAGCGGCTCCGCGTCCGCATGCAGCGGCGTCTCACTCCGCGATCCGCGCTGATAGAAATCGTAGATGCCGAGCTCGCGATAGAAGTCCAGCCGCGCCGCGAGCGACCGCGCGACCTCCGGGTCCAATGGCATTACGGTTCTCGCAGGGAGGGGGGCGACCCTATTTCGGAAATCAGCGAAACCGGCCGGCGCAGTGCGCGCACTTCATCCAGGATGCGGTCCGCCAGCGCGCGCTTGCTCATCTCCGGCAGCTCGATCGAGGTCTGCTGCGTCAGAAAGGTCGCGGCGTTCCGGTCGGAGTCAAAACCAATGCCGCGCCGCCCCACATCGTTCAGTACCAGCGCGTCCGCGCCTTTGCGCAGCAGTTTATCGCGTCCATACTCCAGATGGTTTTCCGTTTCGGCGGCGAAACCGATCACCAGCGTGCCCGGATTGCGCGCCGCCACCACCTCGCGCAGGATGTCCGCCGTCGGCTCCAGTTCCAGGACGATGGGCTCGCGCCGCTTGATCTTGTGTTCCGCTGTGTACTTCGGCCGGAAGTCCGACACCGCCGCCGCCTTGATGACAATCGTCGCCTCGGGCAATCGCTCCAGCACCGCCGTTCGCATCTCATCCGAACTTGTCACCGGTACCAGTTCGCATCCCGCCGGAGGCTGCAGTGCCGTGACGCCCGACACCAGGATGACGCGCGCGCCGCGCCGCGCCGCCGCCTCCGCCAGGGCATAGCCCATCTTGCCGCTCGACCGGTTGCCCAGGAAACGCACCGGATCGATGGCCTCGCGCGTGCCGCCTGCCGTAATGAGAATCGTGTCTCCACCCAGGTCCACGCGCGTCTGCAATTGCTCGAGCACCGCCTGTACGATCGTCTCCGTATCCGCCAGGCGTCCGCTGCCCACCATGCCGCATGCCAGGTAGCCGCTGTCCGGTGGCACTACGCGGACTCCGCGTTCGGTGAGCACGCGCAGGTTCTCCTGCGTTGCCGGGTGCTGCCACATATTCACATTCATGGCCGGAGCCACGATTACCGGAGCAGTGGTCGCCAGGTAGAGCGTGGTCAGGAAATCGTTGGCGATGCCATGCGCGAAGCGGGCCAGCAGATCGGCGGTCGCCGGGGCCACCACCAGCGCATGCGTGGACTGCGCTTCCGCAATATGTTCGATGGCGGAGTCAAGGTTTGGCTCCTGCGAAGTCTCGTCGTCCCCCGCATCGCCCCACAACCTGGTGATGACCTTATGCCCGCTGAGCGCGGCGAAAGTAAGCGGCTGCACGAACTGCCGCGCCGCCTCTGTCATCACGACATGCACATCGAGCGCCTGGCTCTGCAAGGCTCGCACAAGCTCGGCTGCTTTATAAGCAGCCACACCACCGGAGACACCAACGGTGACCTTCATAGAACAAGATTCTACGCCCACGGATCCGGACTTCCGACCCCGGTCGAACAGGTCAGTCAAGCAAGGTCAGTCAAGCAAGGTCAGTCAAGCAAGGTCAATCAAGCAAGGTCAGTCGAGCTCGTGCAGATCCTTCACCGCCGGTTCCGCGTGTTCTACGGCGGGCTTCTTTGTAGTGAAGCCAACCGCGCCTGCATTCAGCTCGTCCTGCGCCACCCGGCAGGCCTTCCCTGAGGTGGAATGCACCAGCGGCTGAGAACCGTTTTGTAGCTGACGCGCGCGGCGTGCGGCTACCAGTACGTAGCGGTAGTTGCTATCGAAGCCCTCTTTGATCTCCATGGTCACCCCTCCATCAAAAAACTACACCCTTGCCGATACCGACTCCCTTACCAGACCGAAAGATGCCAGTACCGGCTGCAATCGTACACCTGCATTGCCTTGCCTGCACTGGTTGGCGATTGCCAGCAGCCGATCACCGTCACCTTCGGGAACTACGCCGTTCGAGCGTCGTACCCGTTCGCTGTACACGATAGCCTCCAACTCTTCCACGGCGCGGTCCAGCACATCGTTGACGAGAATATAGCCGTACTGCGCGTACTTCTCAATCTCGATCCTCGCCTCGGCCAGCCGGCGCTCGATCATCTCCTCCGAGATGCTGCCCTCGGCACGGCTGCGGTTCCTTAGCCGCGTCGCCAGGATCTCCGGATTCGGAGGCAGCACGAAGATGCTCACCGCATCCGGCATCTTCTTGCGCACTTGCGCCGCTCCCTGCACGTCGATATCGAGCAGCAGGTCTTTGCCCCACGCCTGGGCGTCGCTCAGCGAATGCGAGTGCGTGCCGTAGAGGTTGCCGAAGACATCCGCACACTCCAGAAACTCGCCCGCAGCCCGCATGCGCTCGAACTCTTCCCGTGTGGTGAAGTGGTACTCCCGCCCGTCCTGCTCGGAGCCGCGCGGCAAGCGCGTCGTGTATGAGACGGAGAACTCCAGATCGCGCACGAGCGAACGCAATTGGTTCACCAGCGTGGATTTGCCCGATCCCGACGGCGCCGAGATGATAAAGAGAATGCCTGCCAAGTTTAGTTTCGCCTTCCGCTACTCCAGATTCTGTACCTGCTCGCGTGCCTTTTCCACCTCGGCCTTGATCGCGAGCCCCAGCTCGGTCACCCGTGTTCCTTCGGCCGCCACCCCCGCTGTCTTGGAAAGCAGCGTATTGGCTTCGCGGTTCATCTCCTGCAACAGGAAATCGAGCTTCTTGCCCAGCTCTCCGCCGGAATCGAGGTATGAGCGGAAGTGCGCCACGTGCGCCTTCAGGCGCGCAATCTCTTCCATCACATCGCTCCGTTCAGCCAGAATCGCAGCCTCCTGCAGCAGTCGCTCCCGATCCACCGCGCGGCCTAGAATCGCCACGATGCGATCCCGCGTGCGCTCGGCGTGCGTCTGCTGCACCTCCGCATGCATGGCTTCCACGTCATGCACACACCGGAGCAGGCGATCCAGGATCCGCACCAATTCGTCGGCGAGCGCTTGCCCTTCAATCGCCCGCATCTGGTTGAAACCGAGCAGCAGCGACGGCAGCTCTGCCAGCACAGACCGTTCCAGAGCCTCGCCCTCCCCGGCTCGCTCCTCCGCCGTGCGGCCGGCGCTCTGGGTGCCGTGCGCGCCAAATACGCCGGGCATTCGCAGAATGACATTGGCATCCGGCTCCTGCTTCAACCCGTGCTCATGGGCGATCGCGCGCAACGCGGCTACGTATCGAGACACCAGCTCCCGGTCCACCTGCACCTGCTCCGTCATGCTGCGCTCAACGGTCAGTGTCACTTCCAGATGACCGCGCACCAACTCGTCCTTCAGCCGGCGGCGCAACTGCATCTCCAGCGCCTCCGTGCCGGAAGGCATGCGCATGTGCAGATCGAGAAAGCGGTGGTTCACGCCCTTGATGGTCAGGGTCCAGCCGGAGGTATCGTCCACCCGCCCCGCCACGCGCGCGAATCCTGTCATCGAGTAGATCGGCGAATGGCCCCTCGTCCGCTCGTCTGTCTGCTTCACCGGCGGGTTCATGCCCCTGCGCTCCCAGCCATCGCTGGCTCGTGCGGCGGCATGTCGCCCGCATCCGTGAATTGCAATTGATGCAGCCGCTGATACGTGGGTGAAAGCGTGAGCAATTCCTCGTGCGGTCCCACCGCCGTAATGC
Source organism: Acidobacteriaceae bacterium (assembly GCA_051001135.1). GTDB lineage: Bacteria > Acidobacteriota > Terriglobia > Terriglobales > Acidobacteriaceae > CAWHMN01. The sequence continues at coordinate 28,604 of JBPCNO010000018.1, read as the reverse complement.
GCCCGCTCTCCAGTACCGCAATCCGCGTCGCTCTCCGTACCGTCGAGAGCCGATGCGCGATGACGAACACCGTGCGGCCCTGCATCAAGTTCGCCAGCGCAATCTGCACCAGCGATTCGCTCTCCATATCCAGCGCCGACGTGGCCTCGTCCAGGATCAGGATCGGCGCATCCTTCAGAATTGCACGTGCGATCGCCAGCCGCTGCCGTTCTCCTCCCGAGACGCGAAAGCCCTTCTCGCCGATGACCGTGTCATACCCCTCCGGCAGCCGCTCGATGAAGTCGTGCGCCAATGCCGCCACCGCCGCTTCTTTCACCCGCTCCAGCGGCACATCCGGGCGCCCGTATGCGATATTGTTGCGCACCGTGTCGTTGAAGAGTATGGTCTCCTGCGTCACGTTGCCGATGAGCTTGCGCAGCGAGTCGATTTTCAGGTCGCGCACGTCCTGCCCATCCATCAACAAGCGGCCGCCCGTCACGTCGAAGAAGCGAGGAATCAGGTTCACCAGCGTGGACTTGCCCGCGCCGCTCGGCCCCACCAGCGCCAACACCTCCCCCGGCCGCACGGTCAGGTTGATGTCCGACAGCACCTCCTTATCGCCGTCCTCCGCGCGATAGTGGAAGCTCACATGGTCAAACTCGATACCTTGCCGCAGGCGCTTGACCGCCACCGCGTGCGGCCGCTCGCGCACATCGTCCTGCTCGTCCATGAACTCGAAGATGTTTCCGGAAGCGCCCAGCGCCTGTTGGAAGCTGTTATAGAACAGCGCGAACTTGCGCACCGGCTCGTACAGCTTGAACACCGCGACCACGAATGCCAGGAAGGTACCGGCGGTCAGCAGCCCCTCCTGAATTCGCATGCGCCCCAGCAAGAGCAGCAGCGCGATGGCGATGGCCCCGATGAAGTCCATCAAGGGCGAACTGATAGCCTGCGCGCGGACCGATCGCAGGTTCGCCCGGAAGAGCCGCCGGGCCGCCTCGGTGAAACGGACCATCTCCCAGCGCTCCATGCTGAACGCCTTCACGATGCGGTTGCCGGTGATCGTCTCATGCAGTATGTTCTGGATCTCCGCCAGCTTGTCCTGCCCGTGGCGCGTGGTATGCCGAACGCTGCGTCCCACGCGCCGCGCGGAACTGAGCACCACCGGAACGAACAGCAGCAGCACCCAGGCCAGTTTGCCTCCCAGCCCAATCACCACGCATGTCACGAAGAGCAGCGTGAAGATCTGCTGCAGGAACTCCGACAGCACCGAGGACATGGCAAACTGCACCCGCTCGATATCGTTGATCAGCGTGGAGAGGATGGTTCCCGTGGCATGCTTCTGAAAGAACGAGACCGACCGCCGCAGAATCGCCTGATAGAGATCGTCGCGCATGTCCATGATCATGCCGAAGCCGGCATAGTTCACCAGGTAGGTGCCGGCATAATCGCACAGACTCTTGAGCAGCGTGGAGGCCACCAGCGCGAACGCCACCACCGTCCACGCATTGTGCAGGTGCGAGGGGACGAACTGCTGCAGACTCACATGGAAGCGGTTGCCGAAGAGCAATATCTGGCGATCCGGTGAGTGCGGGTTCAGCACCCGGTCGAGGATGGGCCCGATCAGCAGCAGGCGAAACGCATCCAGCAAACCCACCGCCGCCATCAGCACCACGGAGGCGCCCGCTTGTATCCAGTAGCGGCGCACGTACAGCAACAGCCGCGCAATGCGCCGCCGGCCGCTCACGCGCACACTCCCGCGATCTCGCATAGGGTGCGGCGCAACGCGCGCCCATGCCACGGCCGCATCAAGCCGGAGGTTCGTCTCACAAGTTGCCGCGGATGCATGCGCCCATTGTACGGGCAGCCGCCAAGCTCCGCACCCGCCCGCCTGCAGGGCGAGAGAATCTAGCGCCGATCGCTGCGGCGTGCCCCGAGCCACCACACCAGTGACGCGAACTCCGCGCACAGAATCCATTCCACCGCAAGCCACACAGCAGAGTGGCCGGCAGTGCGTGGCGCCCAGGCCAACAGCGCTACCAGCAGCGCCACCATACTCATCACCATCGCGTTACGACCGTACTGGGTCGCCGTCACCGATGCCGGCCTTCTTGCGGGTAGGCGGCTGACCACACGAGCCGCAAAGCCGGCGGGAATCTCCATCTCGGGACGGCTTTCGAGAACATGGATCAGCCGCGCGTCCATCGCGCTGACACTGGAGCTCTCGTCATCCATCATTTCGTGGTGCATGTCGCTCTCCTTCCCGCCACTTGCCGTGCCTGCATGCCTTCCCTCAGCTTCTTACGGCCGCGATGCAGATGCGTGCGCACCGTGCCAATGGGCAGGCCCAGCGCAAGCGCAATCTGCTCATACGTTCGCTCCTCCTGATGATAAAGGACCAGCACCGTCCGCTCCACCTGGCTCAGACGTTGCAGTTGCTCTTCGACTGCTCTCGCAAACTCGCGCGTTTCCATCTGCTCTTCGGCATTCGGGTCGGGATGTTGCAGACGCTCCTCCCAACCGGAGACGTCATCGGAGATCGAGACCAGCGACCGCGCATCGCGGCGGCGGCGCTTCCACTCATCCTGCGCTACGTTAACGGTGATGCGGTAGAGATAGGTCGTCACCAGCGCTTCTCCACGGAAGCTCGGGAGTGCCCGGTAGAGGCGAAGGAAGACATCCTGCGCCAGATCGTCCAGATGCTCATGGCTCCCCGTGAGGCGCAGCAGGGTCCGGAAGACCATGGCCTGATGATCGCGCACCAACTGCTCGAAGGTGAGGTCCGTATTCAAGCGAGATGTGCCCAGGCGAGATTAGACCGGACACCACAGGGAAAGTTTCACCGCAGAAGTGAAACTCTGCAAGATCGCTGCGGTCTAACGCGGGCAGAAAAGGGGAGGTATCGGAATATGGAGGTACTGACGAGTCCATACATAGTACCGCTGGGAGCGTTCCTTGTAGCTATCGTCGCGATAGCGGGAGGGATTATAGGACAGGCGCATACCCGGCATCTGAAAGCAGAGCAACGCATGGCCATGGTTGCGCGTGGCGTATCTGTGCATGAGATCGAGAGATTGCTGGGAAACAGCGAACAGGAAGATCGCGCCGCAAAAAACCCCAAGGACCCGCTACGCAGCCTGGGCAATGCCCGGCGCGCCGGCATCGTTCTGGTCTCGGTCGGCGCGGGTCTGGTGATCTTCTTTGTTGTGCTGGCGGTGATTGTGCACGAACGCGACGTACTGGCCGGCGCCGCCGCGGGCCTTATTCCGATGGCCATCGGCATCGGCTTCTTCATCGACTACAACCTGCAAAAGCGGGAGTTGGCGCGCTTCGGCCTGGAAGTGGGGGCGGAATTGCCGGCAGACGGTCGCGTCCGTTAGGCGCCCTATCGCGGCCACACTCAGCGCCCCCGGCCGCCTTGAAGTGTCGCGAAATTCTACGCTAGTCGTGGCCAAGCACAGGATGCGGCTCGTATGGCTTCTCCAGCGCTTCCATCTCCTCCGGGGTGAGCTTGATTTGCAGTGCCTGGATGGCATCCTCCAGGTGCGAGAGCTTGCTGGCGCCGACGATGGGAGCGCTGACGCCGGGCTTTGCCAGCACCCAGGCGAGTGCGATCTGCGCATTGTTCACGCCGCGTTTCCTGGCGATCTCCGTAACGCGATCGACCACGTCGAAGTCCGAGTCTTTGTAGTAGAGGCCATGTGCGAATTCATCGGTGCGGGCGCGGACGGTATTGCCTTCCTTCTCGCCGCGCTTGCGGCTGCCGGTGACGAAGCCGCGCGCGAGCGGACTCCAGGGAATGAGGCCGATCTTCTCCGACAGGCACAGCGGGATCATCTCGCGCTCTTCTTCCCGATAGACCAGGTTGTAGTGGTTCTGCATGGAGACGAAGCGCGCAAGGTTGTTCTGCCGGGAGAAGTCGAGCATCTTCAAAAATTGCCACGCGTACATGGAGGAGGCGCCGATGTAGAGCGCCTTGCCGGAGCGCACCACCTGGTCAAGGGCCTCGAGCGTCTCCTCGATCGGCGTATGCGGGTCGTAGCGGTGGATGTGGTAGGGGTCGACGTAGTCCGTGCCCAGGCGGCGCAGGCTGTTGTCGATGGAGCGCAGGATGTGTTTGCGCGAGAGGCCGCGGTCGTTGGGGTCGTCGCTCATCTTGTTAAAGACCTTGGTGGCGATGACCAGATTGTCGCGGGACGAGCCGAACTCCTTCAGCGCGCGGCCGGTGACCTCTTCGCTTGCGCCCAGCGAATACATATCGGCGGTATCGAAGAAGTTGATGCCGCGTTCGATGGCGCTCCTGAAAAACGGCCGGGCCTCGCCTTCCTCCAGCACCCACTCGCGCCATTGTTTCGAGCCGTAGGTCATAGTGCCGAGGCAGATGCGGGAGACTTTCAGACCGGTGGCGCCTAGATTGACATAGTCCATGAGAAGAAATGCTCCTTTCCCATGGGATGTGCGCGAGGCGGTGGACGCCGCAGTCTTTGCGACGCTTAGCTAACGATTCTCAGGCGAAGTGGGTCTCTTCATAGGAGCCGAGCACGTCGCGCAGCGCTCTGCATATCTCTCCAACCGTGGCGTACGCGCGCACGCAGTCGATGATGAAGGGCATGGTATTCGCGCTCGAGATTTTTCCTGGAGTAGCGCGTGGCTCCTGCCGGGTGGCTTCGCGCAGCGCGTCCAGTGTCCGGTCTACCTCTTGCTGCGAGCGGCGGGAGCGCAGCGATTGCAGCTTGGCGGTTTGGGCGATGCGAGCCTCGTCTCCGATGTAGAGAATCTCCTGCGGTTGCTCTTCGACGACGTAATCGTTGATGCCGACGATGATCTTCTCCTTGTTCTCGACCGCGCGTTGATAGACGTAGCTGGCTTCGGCGATCTCCTTCTGCGGGAAGCCGTGTTCGATGGCGCGCACCATGCCGCCCATCGCGTCCAGCTTGGCGAAGTAGTCGAACGCGCCCTTTTCCATGTCCAGGGTAAGACGCTCCAGAAAGTATGACCCGCCCAGCGGATCGACGGTATTGGCGACGCCGGATTCGTAGGCGAGAATCTGCTGGGTACGGAGAGCGATGCGCGCCGCATCTTCGGTGGGCAGGGCGAGCGCTTCATCGAAGCCGTCGGTGTGCAGCGATTGTGTGCCGCCGAGCACCGCCGCGAGCGCCTGGATCGCCACGCGGGCGATATTGTTCTTGGGCTGCTGTGCGGTGAGCGAGACGCCGGCGGTCTGCGTATGGAAGCGCATCCAGGTGGAGCGCGGGTTCTTCGCGCCGAAGCGCTCGGTCATCAGCCGGTACCAGATCTTGCGCGATGCGCGGAACTTTGCGATCTCCTCGAAGAAGTCGTTGTGCGAGTTGAAGAAGAAACTCAGGCGCGGCGCGAACTCGTCGATGTTCAGCCCGCGGCGCAGCGCCCACTCTACGTATTCGACACCGTCGTAGATGGTGAAGGCGAGCTCCTGCAGCGCCGTCGAACCGGCCTCGCGAATGTGATAGCCGGAGATGGAGATGGGATTGAAGCGCGGCGTGTAGAGCGTGGCGAACTCGAACGTATCGATGACCAGCCGCATGGAAGGCGCGGGTGGATAGATGTACTCCTTCTGCGCGATGTATTCCTTGAGGATGTCGTTCTGGAGCGTGCCCGAGACCTTGGTCCAGTCGGCGCCCTGCTTCTCCGCGACCACGAGATACATGGCCCACAGCACGGAGGCGGGCGAGTTGATGGTCATCGAGACGGTGGTGTGTTCGAGATCGATGCCGGAGAAGAGGATCTCCATGTCTTCCAGCGAATCGATGGCGACGCCGCACTTGCCCACTTCGCCTTCGCTCTCCGCATCGTCGGAGTCGTAACCCATCAACGTGGGCAGGTCAAAGGCCACTGAAAGGCCCCCGCCGCCCTGCGCCAGCAGATATTTGTAGCGCAGGTTGGTCTCTTCCGGCGTGGCGAAGCCGGAGAACTGGCGCATGGTCCACAGCTTGCCGCGGTAGCCGGTGGGGTGAATGCCGCGGGTGTAGGGGGGCTGGCCCGGCGCTGGGAGGTAGGTGTCGCGGGCCGCGTCCCAGTCCTCCGGCAGATCGGCCTCGGTGTAGAGGCGGCGCACCGGCACGCCGGAGATGGAGGTGAAGCGGGCGTTGCCGGCCTCGTCGGTGTTGATGCCGCTCTTCGCGCCGAAGGGACGCTCGGGCGCCTTGGCCAGCGCGGGCGCGAGCGTCTTCTCCGCCCACTGCCGCTCGGCGGCGCTGGGATGCCGCCCGTTGGTGAGGTCGGCCGTCACCGGGTCTTCTACGAGTGAATCGGCAGTCTTGGTCGGGTCCGGCATCCATGCACCTCGGGCAAACTGATCAGGATAGGCTGCGAGGTGGGGGAGGGGCAAGCGGGGCTTAGTTCGGTAGCGGGTGAGTTTGAATCCAACTGGACGCGGCCGAAGCGCGACCTGCTGAGATCTTCTACCGTGGCGAAGCTCACGTCTCTTATCTTGCGCAGGGCAAAACATATGTGGCGCGGCTGCCTGCAACAAACGATGATGAGAATCGCAGTGCCTGTCCAAGGTGATGGCACATCGCTTGGACAACTCTGCGGAAGTCAGGTGGAACCCTCGTAACCCCGCGCAGGGCGAGTGGCTCTCATCTTGCCGTAGACAGTCGGCGCCGCATAGTCCTTTCTATTGCTGTTTTGCCTGAATGTCCATACAATCTGTGAGTGGAAGTCACCTTCGACCCGGCGAAGAATGGACGCAATATTCGCGAGCGTGGGTTGTCGTTTCAGCGGGCAGCGGATTTCGACTTCGAGACCGCGTTAGTGCTGGAGGATACGCGGCACGATTATGGCGAAATCCGGTACCGAGCCCTGGGGAAGATCGACGAAGATTTGCATTCGTTGGTTTTCACTCTCCGCGAGGGCGAACCGCTGCGCGTGATCAGTCTGCGCCGCGCCAATCGAAGGGAGCGAAAGAGTTATGAAGAAGCAGTCAAATCCTGAGTTGATCGACGCAGACAATCCCGAGTGGACAGACGAGGACTTCGCCCGTGCAGTGCCCTTCTCTGAGCTTCCAGAGTCGCTCAAGAAAGAGCTGCACTCTATGAAGCATCGCGGCCCGCAGAAGGCGCCTGTGAAGGAGAAGATCTCTGTGCGGGTCTCGCCTGATGTTCTCAGCGGCCTGCGCGCACGTGGGCGCGGGTGGCAGTCGAAGGTGGATCAGGCGCTGCGCGAGTGGCTGGAGCGTCATCCAGCGTAGTAGTTCGAAGCCACTGAATCGCGGCGGCGCCATCGCCGCGTCATCCCCTAGGCAACACAGCGGGTGCCCCATTCTTTGCGCCTCGCAGAATCCGGCGTACGCCGCAACATTCGAGCGCAAAGGGTGGGTGGATGCGCCAACGGCGCATCCCGCTCTCCGGTAGGCGTCAGAAGGCCGGTCTGCGCTTCGCGCAGATACCCACCCTTTGCGCGCCGCGTATGACGATAGGCCGACATTCGCGCAGCGCAAAGAATGGGGCACCCGGATTCGTGCTCTTTCAGACTGTCTTATTTTGCCGGCCTGCCTCCCAGGCCTTCGCGTACTTCCAATGAATGTAAGCGGAGTGGTTGAGGTGCAGCAGCAGGCCGTCGGCGCCGTCGAGGAAGCCCAGGCGAAAGACGTAGTTCTTGAGGAACGTGGCGATGGGATTGAGGATGAGGTTCCAGACGAACGCGAAGGGGGAGCGGCTGAACTTCTTTCGGTCCATCATGTAGGGGATCGAGTCGGTGCTGTAGCGGTTCATGTGCTCGAGGTAAAGGTCGAGATTGGGGTATGCGTAGTGCTGGAGGTCGCCCTTCAGCGTGCACTTGGGTCCGGCATATTGGGGCGTGCCGTGCGGGCCGGCGCCTTCTTCGACGCGTGCGCTGCCGCGTTTGAACAGCCGCAGTTTGTGGTCGGGATACTGACCGCCGTGGCGCATCCAGGTGTTGAGAAACAGATTGACGCGCGGGATCCAGTAGGCCTCGAACTGCGGATTTTCGAGCAGCGCCTGAATCTCGGCGACGACCGCGGGGGTGGGCACTTCGTCCGAGTCGAGCAGCAGGATCCAGTCTTTGGTGCATTTATCGATGGCGACATTCTTTTGCTCGGCGTGGCCGCGGAAGTCGCGGTTGAAGGAGTGATTCGCGCCGAAGGAGCGGGCGATCTCCGGGCTGCGATCGACCGAGCCCGAGTCGACGATGACGATCTCGTCCACCCACCCGAGGCTGGCGAGTGTGCGGGGAAGGTTCTTCTCCTCATTGGTGGCGATCATGGCAACGGAGATGGTTGCTCTCATGGTGCGCAGGTTTCCTTTGTCATAGCTAAGGGCAAACGCAGGTCCTTCGAATCCACTTCGTTCCGCTCAGGATGACACATCAGGAAGAGAGGCGGAGTGCCTAGCTTCAGCAAGAGTTCTGAGAGGTTACTTCTTGCTGATGGCTTGCCCAAAGGCGATCAGGTTCCCGTCAGGCGCAAGGACAAGCAGCTCCCGTTGTCCATAGCTCTGGTCCACTGGCCCGCACACATCGCCCTTCGGCAGAGCATCGAGCTTCGGTTTGAGTTCCGCGTACAGGAGATCGACATCGTGAACGTCGATGTAGTACGCGAAGCGCCGATTGCCGGGAGGCGCTCCATCCTCGCCGGTTTGCTCGAGGAGACGGAAGCCCACATTCTCGCGTTGCATGTAGGCGTAATTTGCAACGCGAAGAAGCGTCTCAAAGCCTAATGTTTCCGTAAAGAAGTTTATGGCCTGGTCGAGATCGGTGACGTGTATGAACGGCGTGACCTGGATGAAGTTTGACAAGGAGTGCCCCTCCTGACGGAAAGCGTAGCAGGCAACCGTGCCAGGGCCTTCTACCGTTAGCCGCCCGCTTCGACCGGCAGGGCCGCGATGCGACGCAACAGGTCTTCCTGCTCGGCGATGCTCTGCGCGCCAATGGTAAACGCATCGAGCACGCCGATCGAGAGGGCATAGTGCAGCGCCTCGTCCACTCGCCGGCGCATGGCGCCCTGCCCCAGAATCTTCATGCCCACGATGCCCTTGCCCGCTGCGCGCATCTGGCGGATGACTTCGAGCACGGTCGCCGGATCAGCGTCCATGCGATTGCCGATGGGGTTGATGCGGACCAGGTCAATCTCCACCCAGGGGGAGGCGGCAGCAGCGCGCAGAGCCTCGATGCTGTGGCAGGAACATCCGTGCGCGCGGATGATGCCCTGTGCTTTCCCTTCCGAGAGCACGTCCATCGCGCCCTTGTAACGATCCGTCCAGTCCGCTTCGGTTACGCAATGCAGGAGACAGATATCGAGGTAGTCGGTGTTGAGTTCACGCCGGAAACGATCGAGGTCGGCACGCACCGCCGCGGCATCGCGCGAGCGGGTTTTAGTCAGGATGGTGACGGTTTCCCGAGGCACGCGCTTGAGCACTTGGGCAATGTGCGCATGGCTGCCGTAAGTGTCGGCGGTGTCGAAGAAGCGCAGGCCGCGCTCATAGCCGTTCAGCAGCAGCGCGGTCAGGCCTTCGGGGCCGAGATCGGTCTGGTTGGAGCGGCCATCCTTGGCCAGGGTGCCGGTGCCGATGGCGAGCAGGCTGGTGCGAATGCCGGTACGACCCAGCGTGACCTGTTCGTCGGGGCGGAAGCGTCGCGCCAGCGGAGCAAGGCTGGCACTCTTGCGCGGCCAGTGCGTGCCCAGCCAGGAACTCCCCAGCCGGTCTGCTATCCGGTTTGGGATCCGTCCAATGGAGACTGTGTGCGCCATACTCTTAACTAATTCAGCGAAACCGAGCTATCGCCGCCCAGGTGCTGGTTGATGGTGCGTGCGACCACCTGCTTGAGCGTCTCGCCGGTCTTGGGCAGGAGGAAGGCGCCGGCCTGGTCCGACCACTCCAGCTTGAAGGACGTGGAGAGCGCCGAGATCCATACCTGCCGGACGGGGGTGTTGGGGGTGACCACGAACTTGGCGGGTGGATCCTCAAAGACGATGTGCAGCGCGCCGCTCTGTTCTTCGGCTTCGAAGCCGCCGTCTTCCTCCGCATCGATCAGGCTGCGCTTGAGCGAATCGATGGCGGTGTCGGCGTGGCGGCGGAAGGTGGATTCGTCGAGCATGGTTTCAGTGTATCGGAGAGCGCACCGCGTCCGTGCAGCTCTTCAGTTCAGGCGCTGCAGGCGCTGGATCAGCTTTTCGGCCAGGTTCTCGCCGCTCTCGGACCATAGAAGCCGTGTGGAGATCAGCGCATTGGCCTGCACAGCATTGGTGAAGTTGACCAGCCGCTCGACGTTTTGTTGAACATGCGCGGCGGCTTCCTCGTCCAGGTCGACGTCTTCCTGAAGGAATGCCGTATCCGTGCCGAGGTCGACGCGGATGTGACCGTTCTGTTCGTAGGAGCCCGCGTCGAACTGCGGACCGAAGCCGATGATGCGGATGGTTCGGGGTTCGAGCCGCCATACCGTGTCCAGCCCGCCAGCCGTCTCCGGGGTCCATAGATCCCACTTCATCTCGAACTCGTAGGCGAAGTCGTCGTGGAGCATCTGGGTGGCTTCAGCCACGGCGACTTCCGGCATTGCAGTCTCTATGTCGTCGTCCTCATAGATCCGCTGATAGACCGGTGTTTCGTTCCAGGAGAAAGGGTAGGCCGCCGCAGCCGAGACAGTCGTGGCGCCGCCGGCCGCCGTGAGCTGATGCAGGATCGAAACCAGCGCGGGCGCCAGGCTGGTGAGCCGGAAATTCGGGAACCACAGACTCAAGTAGAGTTGATCTGCCACGTCTTTATTGTAGTGCGGGATGGCATTGTCGTTCCGGGCGCCAGCGGCGGTGCAGCGAACTGGAGTTCTCAAGCGGGCGCGGAGCTTGATGAGGTGAACGGAGCGGGATGCGAATCACGATCGAACGCTTGCGCACGTGGATTGTCCTTCTCGCAGTGGTGCTGCTGGCGGCGATCCTGGGATTCTTCGGCTATGCGCGATACCGCGTGCGGCATGTGGGACGGGACCTTCCGGGAAAGCTGGGCCTGGAGATTCAGCAATCCACCAATGGCTTCACGCTCTCGAAGAGCGAGGGCGGACGCACCCTGTTTACACTCCACGCTTCGAAGGCCGTGCAGTACAAACAAGGAGGCGGGGACGGCGGCCGTGCCGTGCTCCACGACGTAAGCATCACGCTCTATGGCAGGGACAACGCCGGCGCCGACCATGTCTACGGCAGCGAATTTGAATATGACCCGGCGACCGGAGTGGCGCGCGCGAACGGTCGCGTGAAAATCGATATCGAAGCGCCAGCGGGCGCGGGTGGTGCGGCTGGAATTGCGCCGGGGACGAAAGCCGGCGCCAGCACCGTGCACGTAACCACCAGCGGACTGATGTTCAACCAGAAGACCGGCAGGGCGGAAACGCCGGAGACGCTGAAGTTCACCTTCGCGCAGTCGCACGGCAGCGCCAAGGGGGCTTCGTATGATTCGAACGAGGGGCTGCTGGTGCTGCAAAGTGCCGTCGATCTGCACTCGGAGAAAAACGGCAGCGATGTGACAATCGAGGCCGCACACGCTGAGTTCGACCGGGGCAGCCGCCAGCTCACGCTGTTGAAAGACCAGACCGAGTACCAGCAGACGCACAGCTCATCGGACCAGGCGCTGGTGTTCTTTCGCGATGACGGCACGGCGGAGAAGATCGACGCGCGCGGACACGTACTGGTGAAAGACAGCCTGGGGAGAAACCTGAAGTCCACCGTCGCGGAGGTGCTGCTGGATGGGCGTGGGGCTCCCCAGCAGGTGACGTTTGAAGGAGGGTTGTTCTTCGCGGCACTGGAAGCGGACCACGACATCCACGGCGATGCAAACACGGGCGTGCTGCAGATGGGAGCGCAGGGCGGACTGGAGCATGTACAGATGCGCAACGCCGCGAGCGTGGTCGATCAGGAGGACAGCCCTCCGGGCAATCCGCACGGCTCAGTGACCCGGCAGGTGCAGGCAACGCAGATCGATATTGACTTGACCACCGGAGATCAAGGAGGCAGAACGGGGGGGCAGGCGGAGGCGAAGAGCATTCTGGCCAAGGGCGGCGCCACGGTGACCGAACACACCATCTACGCCAAAGCGATGCCGCAGAACACCGCCATCAAGGGAGACCAGCTCTTCGCGACGCTCAAGGATGGGCGTTCGCTGGACACTCTGCGTGGCGACGGCAATACCTACCTGACCAATACCAATCCCAACGGGGTCAGCCAGACGAGCAGCGGCGACACGCTGGAGGTGAAGTTTGCTTCCGAAGGCCCGGCGAAGCCTTTGGCCACCCGCGCAGAAAGGAAGAAGGGGGCTGGTTTGGCGACTCCCGGAAACGCACCCGGTTCGGCGATTTCCGGTTCGGCGATTCCAGGGCTGGTAGAGAGCGCGGTGCAACGAGGGCATCTGCAGATGGTTGAGACACAGCCGCCGGCGGCAGGAGAAAAAGAGGGGTCCCGCGCGACGGCAAGCGCCGATCGTGCCACCTTCCATGGACCGGCGCAGACGGTGCTGCTGGAAGGTGGCACGCCGCGGCTGAGCGATCAGGGGTCGGAGCTTACGGCGGAGACGATCGAGTTCAACCGCGGAACTGGAGCAGTGACGGCGATTGGAGCCGTGAGAGCCAGCTACAACGGTGGAAGCGGCGGACTCGGCACCGGAGTCGGCGGTGGCGCGGCCGGCGGACCAACCAAGGAGCCGGCACATGCCGTGGCAGCGAAAGCGGTCTTTGACCACGGCCGGGATGAGGTGACATTCACGGGAGGAACCGAGAATGCCCGGTTGTGGCAGGGGGCCGATTCCGTTTCGGCGCCGGTTTTGGTGCTCTCGCGCAAGCAGCAGACGCTGACAGCGCATGGCGACGGCAGCAACGCCGCGGTGCATGCCGTGTTTGCCGGCACCCGGGCTATAGGCGATGGGGCGGCCAGGCCGGCGACAAAGACCAAGACAGCGGGATCCGCGGTGGTGCGGGTGAGCAGCGTATCGCTCCTGTACTCCGCTGCGGAGCGCAAGGCCACGTTCAAAGGCAACGTGGTGGCCCAGCAGCCCGGAGCCACCGTTCGCACGGAGGTGGCGGAGATCTACCTGACGCAAAACATCGCGGGGACAGTGGGCACTCCGAAAGCCCCCGGCCCTGCCTCTGGCCATCCACAGGGCTCGTCCATCTCCAAACCACAAGTTTCGTCGATTCCCAATCCGCAGGGGGCCCTTGATCGTATGGTGGCGCAGGGAAAGGTGCAGTTCGAGGGCGGCGGCCGGAAGGGTAGCGGCGAGAAGCTGGTATACACCGCAGCGGACAGCAAGTTCGTGCTCACCGGGACGACTGCGCAGCCGGCTCAGATCGTGGATCCGGAGCGTGGCACGGTCAGCGGCAGTTCTTTGATTTTCACCGATCGCGATGATAGCGTCATTGTGAATGGCGGCCACTCCCACGCCGTCACGGAGACGCGAATTGCCAACTAAGCGCGCCTGCCAGAGGTCCATTGCAAACGCTGTTTACCGATGAGATCGCTAAGTCCTACAAGGGGCGGCAGGTGGTACGCGGCGTCAGCCTGCAGATATCGCAAGGCGAGGTGGTGGGACTGCTGGGCCCGAATGGCGCGGGCAAGACGACCAGCTTTTACATGATCGTGGGGCTGATCGCTCCCGACGCCGGGCGGGTACTGGTCGATGACACCGACATCTCGCGCGTGCCCATGTACCTGCGCGCCCGGCGCTATGGCATCAGCTACCTGCCCCAGGAGCCTTCTGTGTTTCGCAAACTGACAGTGGAAGAGAACATACTGGCGGTGCTCGAAGCGCAGTCGATCTCGTGGGAGATGCGGCGGTCGCGCACGGAAAAGTTGATCGATCAGTTGAATCTGGGTCACATCCGCAAGAGCCGCGGGTACGCCCTCTCCGGGGGGGAGCGGCGCCGGGTAGAGATCGCCCGCTGCCTATGCATCCAGCCGTCTTTCATCCTGCTGGACGAGCCGTTTTCCGGCATCGATCCCATCGCTGTACTGGATCTGCAGGAGATCATCTTCGATTTGAAGGCGAGCGGTATTGGCGTCCTGATCACCGACCACAATGTGCGGGAGACGCTTTCGGTGACCGACCGCGCCTACATCATCAATGAGGGCCGGATCTTCCGCACCGGCACGCCGGAGGCGCTGGGGCGCGACCCGGAGGTACGGCGGGTCTATTTGGGAGAAGGCTTCTCCCTGCATTAACACTTGTTGGCAGGTGAAAAGAGGTGTCGGAACTCTCCTCATTACGCGAGTGTTACCGTGGTCAGCGCCGGTAGATTTTCCCCGTGCCACCCTTGCACGGGCGCTTGTACACTGGGATGAGTTCCGAGTGTATGACCGTGCGAAGGGTACCTTACATCCGTTCGCCGGCTATCAAGAAAAGCGGTCTAGCTCCGGTCTTCGTTCGAATTCAGTAGCAGGTATCGATGGCGCTTCTTCAACCAAAATTGAGCCTCAAAGTCTCTCAGCGGCAGATACTGACGCCGGGGCTCATGCAGATGGTCAGCGTTCTGGCGCTGAACAAGCTGGAGTTGAAGGAGATGATCAACGCGGAGATCGTGGAAAACCCGGTGCTCGAAGAGGTGGAGGAGAGCGTTCCTCTGCTGGACGAGATGGCAGGGCGGGAAGCGGACCGGGAGCGGTCGGCCGAAGAGATCGTAGCGGTGGCGGAGACGCCCCGCGAAGAGCGTGATCCGTTCGACGAAATTGATTTCGGTTCCTACTTCCAGGACTATCTGGATCCCGGATTCCGCACTCCGAACTGCTTCGAACTCACCGATAAGCCTTCGTTTGAGAATTTTCTATCCCAGCCGGATACCCTCACCGATCACTTGATGTGGCAGTTGGGCTCTCTCAGCATTGATCTGTGGCTGCGCGACGCCGCCGAATACATCATCGGCAACCTGGACGAAGATGGCTATCTGGCCGCGACCGATGAAGAGCTTCTGGACGGATACCGGCGCGAGGCGGTGCGAGGCCATGGGAATGGCGCTCTCGATGGAGAGGCCTCCAGCCACCTGCTGGCAGCAGCTTTGCGCGTGGTACAGGGTTTCGACCCTTGCGGTGTGGCAACGCGGGACCTTCGTGAGTGCCTGACCGCCCAGCTCGATCAGCAGGAACGTGAATTCGGGCTGCTCTTTTCCAATCCAGAGCGGGGAGCGTCATCAAGGGACAGCGAGGCGGAGAAAGCGGATCGAGAGCCGGAAGAGCGGCATGTCCGGATGCGGCCGCCCGCACGCACTTCGGCCAATCACGAGACGATGCACCCGACTCACGCGACCGAGCATCCTGAAAATCATCCGTTCACGATTGCGCCGGAAATCACTTCAGCGACCGTGGCGGATCGGCCCAATGGGATACATGCGGAAGTACCGGAGAGAGCTGCGGAGGAGCAGGGCGGCCCGGCTGCCGCCGAAGTTGCCGCCGCTGCGATCCTGCGGGCTAACCCGCAGATGGCGGCCAGGCTGGAGGTCTTTCGCAACGCGCGCCGTATTGTGCACGAGTGCTTATCCCTGCTGCTGAAGCGCGATCTGAGCGAGATCAATCGCGCACTCGGAAAGCCGGCGGAGATGACGCAGCAGGCGGTGGACCTGATCCGCAGCCTGGACCCGCGGCCGGGACAGCGGTACAACCGCGTGGACGCCCGGCTGATCGAACCGGATGTCGTGTTCGTGAAGCGAGGCGACGAGTTCGTGGTGGTCATGAACGAGGAAGACCTGCCCACGCTGCGCCTGAACCAGGGATACCGCAAGCTGCTGACCCAGGGCGATACGGAGCGGGAGGTGAAGGAGTACGTGAAGGAGCGCTATCGCTCCGCGCTCCAGCTCATGCGCAATATCGAACAACGCAAGAGCACCATCCTGCGTACCTGCGAGGCGATCATCCGGCGACAGCCGGAGTTTCTGGAATCGGGCGTCGAAGCGCTGAAGCCGATGATGATCAAGGACGTGGCGGAAGAGATCGGCGTGCATCCATCGACGGTGAGCCGCGCCGTCTCCAACAAATACGTACATACGCCCCAGGGGGTGTACGAACTGCGCTTCTTCTTCTCCGAAGGGGTGAACGGGCCGGAGGGCGCCGGCACGCCGCTGCTGCTGCTCAAGCGGAAGGTGAAGAAGCTGATCGAGGACGAAAACCCCAGGAAGCCGCTCACTGACGACCTGATCGCGAGTATGTTGCAGGATCAGGGTATCCAGGTGACACGGCGAACGGTGGCGAAATATCGCGAGGATCTGCGCATTCCGAGCACCCATCAGCGGCGCGTGCGCGGATAATCCTTCTCTCAGCAGGAAACGGGATCTAGGGGTAGGATGGTCCTCTCGCTACTGAAGTGCATCTTTCCTATCAGGAGGAGCTCCTATGCAGGTGGAGTACACCGGAAGACAGGTAGCCATCACCCCCGCGCTCAAGCAGATCGCGGAAGAAGGTCTGGCTCGGATTGGCAAAGTTACAGGTGAGAACTGCAGCGCACATCTGGTCCTGACTGCGGAGAAGTATCGGCAGACGGCTGATGTGACCGTCAAATGCAAGCACCACAGCCTGGTAGGGCTGTCTGAATCTCCAAATATGGAGACGGCGCTACGCGATGCGCTGGCCAAGGCGGAGACGCAGGCGATCCGCCACAAGGACAAGAAGATCGAGAAGTATCGGCAGCCCAAGGAGGACAAGGCGCCGGTGGTTGCGCAACTAGCGCGCCCTCGCAGCAACGCCGTTGCTCCCAAAGTGGAAGAAGCGCCTCCGTTAATGCCGCCGGTGAAGACGGCTAACGGGACGGCCAAGAAGAATGGCGCCGTACCGGTCGTGGTGCATTCTCCGGCGGAGAAGGCCCACATCGCAGAACCGCACGTGGTGCACTCCGCGGGCTCCGTGGCCACGCGACCGATGACGCTCGAAGAGGCGGTCAAAGAGGCAGAGTTTCGCGACCGGGACGTGTTTGTCTTCCGCACCGGCGCGGGCGCTGTCAACGTTCTGCATCGCAAGCGGGATGGCACCATGGAGCTGATCGAGGCCTCCGCGGTCTAGTGCATAGGTGAGAGCCGTTCCATGGTAGAGGCAGCAAAGACCTGAGAGACAGAAACGGTGGCGGTGCGCCACGCGCGAAATCGAAGCTGCGCCGAGGGTGGTATCCGCTCCGCTTCTGTCGAATGCTAGGATTTGGCCATGACCCCCAATGCTGCTCCCCCAGCCAAGAGGCAGACGGCGAACAAGCAGGCGAAAAAAAAGATCAAGCGAAAGGGCATGGCGGCCGTCCTGCCCGCAGTGGTCGATGCGCGGCGCGAGCTGGTCATCGTCACCGGCCTCTCCGGGTCGGGCAAGGCCTCGGCGCTGAAAGCGTTTGAAGACCTGGGATTTTATTCGGTCGACAATCTGCCGCTGGAGCTGGTTCCTTCCTTCGCGGATCTGGTGCGGCAATCGGGGGAGATCGCCCGCGCCGCCATGGTGGTCGATGTACGCGAAGGCCAGCGCCTCGACCGGTTCCCCGAGATGCTGCGTGAAGTACGCAAGGTGCTGCCGACGACGGTCGTCTTTCTGGAGGCTTCCGACGCCGTGCTGCTGCGGCGATTCTCCGAGACCCGTCGTCCACACCCGCTCGGCCGGGCGGACAGCGTCGTCGCTTCGATCGATGCGGAGCGCAAACTGCTGGAGCCGATCCGCAACGTAGCCGATGAGACCATCGATACCTCGCGGCACAACGTGCACGAGCTGCGCGCATTCATTCTCAGTAAATTTGAACGCGACGAGGCCGGCGCCAAGAACCTGCTGATCTCGTCCACCAGCTTCGGCTACAAGAACGGCGTACCGCTCGAAGCCGACCTGGTCTTCGACGTGCGATTCTTGCCGAATCCGCACTTCATTCCGGAGTTCCGCCCGCTCACCGGGAAAGACCCCAAGGTCGCCCGCTACGTGCTGAAGTTTCCCCAGACAACGGAGTTCCTGGACAAGACGACAGAGCTGCTGCTCTTTCTGCTGCCGCATTACATACAGGAAGGCAAGAGCTACCTGACGGTGGCCTTCGGCTGCACCGGCGGCCAGCACCGCTCCGTCTCGATCGCCGAAGAGATACGCAAGCGGCTGGCGAAGAAGGGCTATCGCGTCAAGACGGCGCATCGCGACATGCCGGTGTGAGGCGACAGCCCAAGTGATCTTACCTGCCCGGTCGCGGTATGGCCGGCTCACCCCCTACCCCCCTGGTATGAATGCTCTAAATTCCTCTTGCCAAAGGACTTAGGCTAGGGCAATCCGCGCAAATTCCTCCATCTTAAAGAGTTACGGGCAAATTCCTGCAAACAAAGGGCTTAGGCGAAACTCCTTAGCTTCGCAACTCCAGCGGAGGACGCGGGCGGAGGAGGCCCTATTTCCAGTCTAGCGAATTGCGATTGAAGCTACGCCACGCGCAAAGTGACGACGGTCACATGACCCTGGCAAGGGATTTGCGTCCGGGGGCGATTGCGATTGCTACGAGAGGCCCGGGCACTTACGTTCGACCCTCCACTCGCCGAGGAAGAATGCTCGACGGGATCGTCTCCGGAGTGATGGGCTTCGACTGCACTTTGAATCGTCCCGTATACCCGAAGAGCTTCCCCCAGGTCCGGTTGGCCGCGCTTACTTCGATCCGGAAGCATTGCTCGTGGTCGTCATGCCACTCGCAGATATCCGCGATGCCGGAGAAGAAAAGTGGAAAAGGGAACGCGATCGGCCCCTCATACAAGCGCTGTGCCTCGGAGCGAGACTGTTACAGAACGCTATGTCTGGCCGATACTCATCTCTGTCAGGCTTCCGAGTTGCCGACAATTTGGGAACTGACGCTAGGCAAGGTCCCACAGGCGCGTTTATAGGTAGTTACCCTAATCCAGATGAGTTCTGCGCAGGATGTGTCGCTACTTCGTCGCATCTGGCTCTGGCGGGAAGAGGAAGCTGACCGCAGGTCCGAAGCGTTCGCCCCAATACCTGGGCTGGTGCTGGCCACCCGGCTCGACAGTCAGCTTTACCTCTGGATGGTTCATCAAGCTCTTTTTCATGTTCTCAGCAAGCGTCCGACTCATTGCGACGAAGGCATAGTCGAAGTCGGGAAACCCGTGGGCAGCAGCTTCAGCCGGAGGAACTTCTGTTGTACCCACGCCGATGGAGACACGCAGCGGTCCCTGCACTATGGTCGTGGTGTCATGCAGCATTCTGCCATTTCCAACCTGCAACGAAGTGCTCTCAAGCAGTCCAAGGCCGAAGGTATCTGGCTGATCCAGCAGAAGAGATAACGCGGCTAATGAACCCAGCGACGAACCACCTACGCCCCGGTGCGTGCGGTCGGCAATCGTTCGATACCGTGCGTCGATCAGCGGCAGGACCTCTCTCGTCATAAACGCCGATAGCTTTTGCGGTGCGTCTGCCATCGCGCCGTATCTCGAGTATTCTTCCTCGCGATGGCCTGGGCCAGAGTTGTCGATCCCGACAACGATCAACGGGTGGACGGCTCTCTTCGCGATCAAATCCGTCAGGGTCTCATCGACGTGCCACTCATCTGGAAATGGCTGAGAAGTACAGCGGTCAAAAAGGAATTGCCCATCGAAGAGGTAAAGCACAGGGTACCGCTTTGTGAACGTCGTCGAACTGGAGTAGCCACTGGGCAGCCAAACGCGAAGAAGACGCTTGTCGCCGTATACCCTGCTTTCAAGCGGAACCGTCTCCAGCATTCCGGTGACTGTGCTTTTGCACGGCTCGGATGGGACCTCCGCTACCAGCGCTCGCTCGCTTGTTACTCCGGCCAGCAGACTGAAGAACACGATCAGGCGGAAAATCATGGGCAGCCTCACGCGCGACTTCGTCAGCGCGCTACCAAGCCAGTTTAAGGAACATTGCACCCTGCATAGGATGCCTTTACCCGCGGGTAGGTACCGACAAGTCGGCTTCTGGGAAGTGATCGGTTGCTTTCGGGAACCGCATTTACCATGAACACTTCTTCTGAGGAATGTATGGTGATGGCTGAGGGTTACGCGGTGAAGAATCGGTCGGCTCCGCCTTGCGCAGTGATTCCAGTAGTGGCGTATTCGGATGTGGCCGCGGCCGTGGCGTGGCTGGAAGCCGCGTTCGGTTTCCGTGTGCGGCTGAGGATCGGCAGCCATCGCGCGCAGATGTGGTTCGGGTCTGCCTGCCTGGTCGTGGGTGAGGAGGGTAAAGACAGACAGTGGGCGACCAGAAGTTCGGTGATGCTTCGCGTGCCGGATGTGGACGCCTTGTGCACGCGCGCCGTGGCACACGGGGCGCGCCTGGTGCATGCTCCACAGACTCATGTGTACGGTGAGCGGCAGGCCACTCTGGAAGACTTCGCCGGACACATCTGGACGCTAACGCAAACGGTGGAGGATGTCGAACCGGCGGCTTGGGGCGGTGAGGCTGTGGAGCTCTGAGTCCGGCGCGGGCAGGATTAGTCCCTACAAGTCGATGAGCATGGATGAACTGAGGTGGTCTCCCACTCTTCGCTCGCAAAACCGGCTCGCTCAAAATGGGGCGCCCGGTCTGGCTTCGGCATGAAAGACAGAAGGAGATCCTTCGACTTCGCTCAAGATGAGAGCGCCGGCAAATTTATGGGAACTGCGCTACGCCGACGCGCACGATGGTGTGGTTCTTCTTCTCGTCCGGGATAGGCTCCTTGGGTTCGGACTTCCTCGGTGTGCTGGCGGATGGTCCCGGCGGGGGGATGGTCTTCTCGGCGGGGCCGGTCTTCTCCGGGGGACCGGTCTTCTCCGCGGGGCCGGGTGGTGGCGGGGTCTTTGGCGCGGGGGTGTCTTCCGTCCACGTGCCGTAGACGCGATTGTTGTAGGAGGCGATGCCGCTGTAATCGCCCATGAACTCCTGATCGTTGGCGACGAAGGGCGGGGTGCTCCAGGCGTAGTTGCTGAAGGTCTTGCCGCCGTCGGTGGAGCGAGCGAGCGTCACGAAGGTCTTGTTGTTGGTGGGATCTCCGCGTCGATCGTAGAAGAGAATGGACACGGCACCGGTTGCAGGATCGACCGTGAGCCACTGGTAGAACTGGTCGCTGCCATCGTGTACCGGATCGTTGTTGACGCGAATCGGAGCGCTCCACTTGCGTCCTCCGTCGGTGGAGGTGGCGCAGAATACATCGATGTCTCCGTTGCGGTAGTCACTCCAGGTGACGTAGAGGTGAGCGTGTTTATAGTCGCCGCTGCGTGGATCTACAGCGATCTGCGGGAAGCCGTTGGCGCGTTCAAAATCCTGCACGGCAAACATGCTGGGCGCGGTGCTCAGGACATCGCGCACGCGGGCGAAGGTCTTGCCGCCGTCGCGTGAGGTGGTGAACTGCACTTCCCTTCCATCGGACCAGACAGCGTAGAGCGTGCTGTCCGCGCCGACCGCGCCGTCAAAGCCTTCAAGCGCCCCATTGTCGTCGCGCGGCAGCCCTGGATGCTGATCGATCTCGGTGGGCGTGGACCAGGTCTTGCCGTCGTCGGTGGACCGGGTGAAGACCATGCGGGAATCCGCTAAGCCCCAGCGCGTCCAGGCGATGTAGAGATTGCCCGCATAGGGGCCGTGACCGGTATCAGCGACCACGTAGGGCTTGTCTTCCATGGGAACGCCGGGCTTCTGCTCCTGCACCGAGACGGTGATGGGCGAGGCCTCCCAGGTCTTTCCGCCGTCGAGCGACCGGCGCACCAGGATGCCGTTGGTGTTGGTCGCATGGCCCCAGTAGTTGAAGGTCCCGAGCTTGTTGAAGGCGATGTAGCAGAGGATGGCGTGGCCCTGGTTGTCATAGGTCACGGAGACATCGCCCGAGACTTTGAAGTTGGGCGGAGCGGTGTTCGCGGCCTTCTGCCAGGTAACGCCGGCGTCGGTGGAGTAGGCGATGGACGCGGGCACCTGATACGCAACCACCACCTGCTGCGGGTTGAGTGGATTGACCGCGACGGAGGGCTCGCTGAAGAAGCCGGGCCCAGTCAGTGTGGTGACCTGGGCATGGGGCGCCGGGGACAGCGGCGCTTGCGTTTGCGCTGACGCGATGGCGGGAAGCAGAAAGACGGTCGCTATCAGCGGACACACAATCGTTTGTTTCTTCATGTTCCTCTTTCTGAAGGGTGTAACGTGATGCATTGCCGTCATATATTTGAAGCAGGTTCTGCAAACGGCTTCGTGGTCAATACTGAGCGCCGGGCGCGTCAATCACTCGTTGGATATACGTATCGGATGCAATCCGCACGATTGCCTACAATGCCCGCTCGATATTCGCATCCGGTTTGGCCGCGCTGCGACCGGCAGGTTTGCTCCAGGTCGAAGAAAAGCATATCCCTCGCCCTTCGCTCGGAATGACGCAAGTGAAAGTGTCGCGGCATCCCACCCTTCGCGTTGCTCAGGACGGGGCACCCGGCTGCTGTTCTAAGCCTCCTGCTCCTCAGCGTGCAGGCGGTGGGCGGAGTCGGCGATGATTTTCTCCTGCTGGGCGGCGGGCAGGAAGTCGTAGTGATCCAGTTGCATGTGGAAGGTGCCCAGGCCCTGAGTCATGGCGGTGAGGTCTGCGCCGTAAGTGAGCATCTCGGACAAGGGGACTTCGGCGCGCAGGGTGAGCGAGCCGGCGTGCGATTCCATACCCTGCACCTTGCCGCGGCGGGAGTTGAGGTCGCCCATCAGCGTGCCGGCGGTGGAGTCCGGCGCATCGATCTCGACGCGCATGATGGGCTCAATGATGGCGGGGCGCGCCTGGGCCATGCATTTGCGAAAGGCGAGGCGGCCGGCGACGCGAAAGCTGAGTTCATTGGAATCGACGTCGTGGTAGGAGCCGTCCAGCAGCGTGGCGCGGAAGTCGACCATGGGATAGCCCGCGAGAAAGCCGCGCACAGCGGTTTCCTGAATGCCCTTTTCGACCGCCGGAATGTAGTTTCTGGGGATGGCGCCGCCGAAGATGTCATCGACGAATTCAAAGCCCGCGCCGCGCGGCAGCGGCTCCAGGCGAATGACGCAGTCGCCGAACTGGCCGTGGCCTCCGGACTGTTTCTTGTGCCGCCCCTGCGCCTGCGCACTCGCGCGGATAGTCTCGCGATAGGGCACCTTGGGCGCTTTGAGCGTGACCTCAGTGTGATAGCGCTTCTTCAATTTGGAGACGATGACTTCGACGTGCTGCTGGCCGGTGCCGGCGATGAGGAATTCCTGCGTCTGCGGGTCGCGGTAGAAGCGCACCAGCGTGTCCTCTTCCATGAGACGGTGCAGGCCGTTGGCGAGCTTGTCTTCGTCCGCGCGAGTACGGGGCTCGATGGCAAAGGAGATGGCGGGCTCGGGAAGCGCGGCGGGTTCATAAAAGACCGGATGGGCCTTGTCGCCGAGCGTGTCGCCGGTGAAGGTGCTCTTGAGCTTGGTGACTGCGCCGATATCGCCCGCGTGCAGTTCGGAGACGCCGGTGGCGAGCTTGCCTTCCATGATGGCGAGGTGGCTGAATTTCTCGAGGGCGTTCCGGTTGTAGTTCTGGAGTGTGGCGTCATTGCGCAGCACTCCGGAGAAGACCTTGAAGAACGAGATGTGTCCGGCGAAGGGGTCGGAGATGGTCTTGAAGACGTAGACCGAGAGCGGCAGGTCATCGGCGACCGGGCGAGTGGCCGTCTTGCTCTCGATCGATGAGCTCCCGTCTGCGGATTTGGCATGGCCGTTGGAGGCAGCGGCTCCATCGCCGTTGGTGCGTATGGGCAGGGGCGCGCGTTCGGCCGGCGCGGGCGCATAGATGCGGAGGAACTCCAGCAGCCGGTCGGTGCCGATGTTGGCCTGGCCGGAGGCGAAGAGCACGGGAAAGATGCGGTCTTCGCGAATGGCCTCGTGCAGGGCGGCGATCAGGTGCTCTTCCGGGATGGTGCCTTGAGCGAAGAACTCTTCCATCAGCTCGTCCTTGCCTTCGGCGACCAGCTCGACTAGAGCTTCATGGGCTTGCGTGGCCGCTTCAAGCATCTCGGCGGGGATCTCGGTGGGCTTGCCTCTACCGTTCGAGCCGGACGGGTAGAGAAAGGCCTGCATGGAAACGAGATCGACGACGCCGGAGAATGCGGACCCCGCGCCGATAGGAAGCTGGATGGGAACGACGGTGCGGCCGAAGGCATCGCGCAGGGATTGGAGCAGTGTAAGCGTGTCATCGATCGCGCCGTTCGCGCCGTCGCCAGAGGGCTTGCCGGAGTCTCGATCGAGCTTATTGACGACGAAGATGCGCGGCAGGCAGAACTCTTCGGCATACGACCAGACGCGGGTGGTCATGGGTTCGATGCCGGCGTTCGCGTCGAGCAGGATAACGGCGGATTCGACGGGCAGCATGGCGCATTTTGCTTCGTGGACAAACATGCTGAAGCCGGGCGTGTCGACGCAGTTGACCTTCACGCCATTCCATTCGCACCAGGCGACGGCGTTGGAGAGGGTCATGCGGCGGGAGATCTCCTCTTCGTCATAGGCGGTGACGGCGGTGCCGTCGTCCACCCGGCCGAGCGAGGCAGCGGCGCCGGAGGTAGCGAGCAGGGCGGAGATGAGGGTGGTTTTGCCGCTATGAAAGTGACCCGCAATGGCCACGTTCCGAATGTCCTTGCCGGAGAAGACGTTCATCGAGCCTCCTGCTTCAGTGCGCAAACTCGCGTCTGCGCGGAGGAACTTCCTTGAAAGGCGTGAAGAATATCACAGCGGGACAATGCATGCAGGGCGCCGCCGGACACGGCACCGCTCGATGCCTGAGGAGAAAGGCCGCTGGCCATCGCGGCCTTTACCCGTCGAATCCACTCACGGTGGAATCCGTTCACGGAACCAGCAGTATCTTGCCTTCGGCGCCCTTCTCCGCCTTGTCCTGCGCCTCGCCTGCGCGGGAGAGTGGTAAACGCGCGCTGATGGGAATCTTCAGATCGCCCTTCGCCACCGCCTCCGCCAGTGTCCGCAGGCGTTTAGCGTCAGGCCTGGCAACCACCTGGTTGACCTGGATCTCTTTCCCCTCGGCCGCGTTTGGCTTTCCCACCACCGTCCCCAGAATGCCGCCCTTGCGCAGGTGCGGAATCAGCTTGCCGATGACATCGTGATCGACGGTATCGGCGATCGCATCCACCTCGCCCAGCGATTCGATCGCGCGGTCATCGTCGATCGCGACCACCCGATCCGCGCCCAGCGCCGCCGCCTGCTGCTCCTGCCGTCTGCGCACCCCGGCGATGACCTCCGCGCCATGCTGCTTAGCGACGAACACGGCGGTCCGCCCCACACTACCCACCGCGCCCGTGATCAGGACAGTCATGCCGGGCTTCGGCTCCACCCCCAGTTCGATCAGTTGCGAACCGGTCTGGAGGATCAATGGCAGCGCCCCTGCATCTTCGGTATTCAATCCCTCGGGTATGCGCGCCAGATCCTCTGGCTTGGCCACCAGGAACTCCGCATAGGCATGATTCACCATGCCCATCACGCGGTCGCCCTGGCGCAGCCCGTTCACGCCTGCGCCCAGTTCCACCACCTCGCCCGCGACATCGCGACCCAGGATCAGAGGAAGCTCGAATTGCCCCTTCATGAACGCGCCCTCGCGTATCTTCCAGTCCACCGGATTCACGCTCGTGGCCTCCACCCTCACCAGCACCTCGCCCGCTCCCGGCGACGGCTGCTCCACCTCCGCGTATTCCAACTGGTCGGCCTTCCCGTATCCCTTCATCAGAACTGCCTTCATCGAACACCTCTCTGCCAGCTTGGATGTGCGCTGGAGGTCCATGCACGCTCAGGTCGTTCAAACAAAAAAGGAGGCAGGCGCACGGCCTGCTCGGAAAAGAAAACTGGAAAACGAAACTGGAAAACGAAAGGTATGCCCGGTCAGAAGTGCTTCAGCCCCTCTTCGGATGCGATCTCCGCCGGCGCAGCGGCCGCGCGCGTGGTCTCGCGTTCCAGCGACCGGCTCACCACCTCTCGCGAACCCAGTCCCACGGAAAGCGCCAGCGCCAGCACGATGCCGCCGAAGAGAATGCCGAACGCCAGTTCCACGATCTCTTCGCCAATGCGCAGATGGTCGAGCGCCATTGCCGCCGTCAGCACCAGCACCAGCCACTTGATGCCCAGGCTCAGCAGCCGCGCGTACTGGAGATTCATGTTGACCGCGCCGATCAGCACGCCGCGGGAGAGAAACCGCGCGACGATATTGCCCGCCAGCAGGATCACCGCAGCGCCCACCAGCTTGGGCAGATAGGCTAGAATGCCGGCGGCAATCAGGGGGTCGGACGATGTTCCGAACGCCTCAATACCCACCGCGATACCCAGCACAAAGAAGAACCAGAAGACAATTCCCGCGATCAGCCGTGTGGGGGTCGACCGGGGGGACCACTCGGCGATCGCCTCGGAGCCGCGGCCCATCCGTTCATCTACGCGCAGACCCACCAGCACCTTCTGCACGATCCAGGAAAACAGCCATCCGAGCAAGGTAAAGAAGATCACCGCTACCAGGAATGCGAAGATGCCGGGCAACAGGGCAGCCAATCGGCTGAGCACCCGCGCCATCGAATCCGTCAGCGTATTTGTTATCTGATTCCACATAGATTTCTCCTCGCCCGCTCGCTCTCGGCCGCTCCTTAAGGATTGAAGCGATCCGGCCAGCGCCAGCGCTGCAGCAGATACGGTTTGGTCTCTTCAAAGGCGCGCGCCAGCCGCTCCGCCCTGCGTTCGCCCTCGTCTATCCCATCGCTGTCGTCGCTTCCATTTGCGGAAGCGGCGTTCCCGGCGAGCTTCAAGATCTGCGTGACATAGGAGCCGACCCAGCCCAGGTAGAGCGGGGTCAACGCGCCGAGCAGATGGCTACGGCTCAGCGTCCGCAGCCGATGCGCCAGCGCAAAGTCGTACACCACCCGCGCCCACAACTGATCTCCCATGGAGAAGCTCTCCAGCGGCTGCCGGCTGAGGTGCTTCAGCTCGAGCAGCGTAATCGGGGGCAGCACCAACGACCAGACTTCCTGCAGGCTGCGGTGCCCCAGTTGGAAGGCCTCGATCATGGGCCGCGGATCCACCGTCTGATCGCCGCCGGCCGGGCCGGCTGTTGTCTGCGCGTCCAACGTGCCACGCACCATCGTCTCCTGCGATCCGCGCGTCCGCTGCCAGGCGCTCGCGTGCCGCTCCATGTCAAAGAACAGCGGCCCTACTACCTGGTTCAGGATTGCGGTCAGGTCCACTCCCTCGGCGGAGAACTCATGGTGCACCTGCAGGTGCACCTGGCAGATCTTGGCTTCGCGCACCGCCGCCTCGGTCGCCGGCCACAGCAGCGTCTGACCCTGCATCCTGCTCTTGGCGATCTGCTGCAGCATCAGCGGCAGCAGCGCCGCCGAAACCGCGAAGTCCTGCGCCAGCGGGAAGCGCACGCGCTTGCCGTAGAGCGCCCGCGCTACCGGCGCCAGCACGGCGCGGTTGAGCAGCCCCTCGAAGCGGCCTATCGGGTACAACGGCATCGCCAGGTCGCACTCACCCGCCAGCACGGGCGTGCTCAATCCTGCGATGTCGTGTGCCTGCAGCGCGAGCAGATCGGGATTCAGCACCACGCATACATGGGCCTGCATCTGCTGCGCCAGATTGAACAAACTTTCATACGCCGCCGCCTGCCCGAGCCAGGGCAGTTGCGGATTGGTCGCGCCATGCAGGTCATAGGAGACAAACCGCACCCCCTCCGCTTGGCTTTCCGTCAGGTTCGGGAGTCCGGGCGGGCAGGGATACAGCACCACTACCTTCGAACGGTCCGGCGCTGCCGCATCGCCCGTACTCTCCGAGCGCAGCCCCCGCACCGTCGACAAGGCCGACGGCACGGCCGCGGTCAGCGATTGCAGACGCTGCACATCTACCGGCCCCGGTATGCCGATCACCACGTCCGCCAGCCCCACGCCTTCTGCGGGCTGCCGGATCTCTTCAGGAGCTTCTACCTTGGCCATAGTCCTTCCGACTCACTCTTCCGCTTCCCGCGGTCGCCCGGCTCCCTCTTCCGCCGCCGGCCTGCGCTGTTGCCTGCTCTGCCATTCCGTTTCGCCGCTGCCGCGGCCATGAGAACGGCATCTCCAGTATGCCGCTATGGTATTTCCAAAATGCCATTCAATGGTATGCGCACCCAGGCCGGCCGATTGTTCAGCTCGTACACCAGCTCATAGAGCGCCTTGTCCAGCGTGTATACCTCAAGGAGCTGCCGGAAGCTCTCATCCTCCGCGGGCACCACCCCGGAACCTTGCGTCGCGTGACGGTACGCATGCAGAAACGCTCCGCCGACAGAATGCTCCCATAAGCGCGCCCAGGGATCCAGCCGCGAGCGGTCGCCGGGCCTTCGGGTTGTCGCCTTCAGCAAGCCCGCATAGGCGGCATAGCTGAAGGAGCGCAGCATGCCCGCAACATCTTTCATGGGCGATTGCTTGGCGCGCCGTTCGCCCAGGCTGCGCGCCGGCTCGCCTTCGAAGTCCAGAATGACGAAATCGCCCTTGGAGCGGAGCACCTGCCCCAGATGGTAATCGCCATGGATACGTATTCGCAGCGATGCGCCTTGCGGCATGGTAAAGCGCGCCAACCGTTCCGCGACGGCGCGACGCCGGCTCAGAACCAGTCCGGCGAGCTCATCGATCTCTTCCGGCAGCTTGGAGACGCTGCCCTTCAAGGCATCGAAGGCTAATCCCGCATGCAGCAAGAG
>JBPCNO010000017.1:0-11029 GCA_051001135.1 Acidobacteriaceae bacterium | reverse complement strand
TAACAACTGGATTTGCGCCTGGACCAGTTTGTTGTGCAAAAGCGAACGACGATCCCGCCACCGTCAACAACATTGCACAATTCACCAAAGCTGCGTACATCGTCGGTTTCACATCAACCATTGATCGTCTACGGGAGTTATCCATGATTCGTCTCTTCAGCCGTCTCATCCTAATCGCGCTGTTAGCAACTGCGGCCGCCCAGGCCCAGACCCAAATCCAGACCCAGTCCCAGACCGGCGCGCCCCACACCCCATGGCCCGTCCAGGACGGCAACTATGTCATCAAAAACTTCCGCTTCGGCACCGGTGAATCCATCCCTGAGCTAAAGCTCCACTACCTCACGCTCGGCAAGCCCCATCGCGACGCGGCCGGCCACACCGACAACGCCGTCCTGCTCCTCCACGGCACCGGTGGCAGCGCCCATTCCCTGCTCAACCCGGTCTTTTCCGACGTTCTCTTCGGACCCGGACAACCGCTCGACATCGCGAAGTTCTACATCATCCTTCCCGACGACATCGGCCACGGCCAGTCGAGCAAGCCCTCCGATGGCCTGCGCATGCGCTTCCCTCACTACGACTATGACGACATGGTGGCCTCCCAGCACACCATGCTCACAGATGGCCTCCACGTCGACCATCTCCGCCTCATTCTGGGCACCTCCATGGGCTGCATGCAGTCCTTCGTCTGGGGCGAGACCTACCCCCATTTCTCTGATGCCCTTGCTCCCTTCGCCTGCCTGCCCGTCGAGATTGCCGGCCGCAACCGCATGTGGCGCTACATGTCCATGCAGATCATCCGCGACGATCCCGCCTGGAAGAACGGCGACTACACTACCGAACCCGCCGAGGGCCTGCGCGGCGCGAATGATCTGATCCTCATTGCCGGCTCCGCTCCCCTCCAGATGCAGAAGAACTTCCCCACCCGCGCGCAGGCTGAGGCGTACGTCGATCACACGCTGGACACCCTCATCGCCCACACCGACGCCAACGACTTCCTCTACTACGTCGATGCCTCACGCAACTACAACCCGGAGCCGAAGCTCAGCACCATCACAGATCCTGTCCTCTGGATCAACTCCGCCGATGACTTCATCAATCCGCCCGAACTCGGCATCGCGCAAACTCTGGTCACGCGCATGCCCCACGCTAAATTCATCCTGATTCCCATCTCGGACGCCACCCGCGGACACGGCACACACACGCACGCGGCGGTCTGGAAGAGCTACCTCGTCCAGTTCCTCCAGAAAACGGAAACGAAGTAGCCAACGGACAGGTGCATTCGGCTCTGTCAATGAGGAACTGAGTCTGCCAAAGAACGGAGCCCTCCATCGGAAAAGCTGATGACAACTCCTGCGTCCATGCAGTACACGCCGGCGATCCGAGATTGGCTTTTGTGTGAACATGAGCAGGCCTCTGCTCCGGTAGAGGCGGGGCGAAGGTCAGAAGGCTAATGCATTGCTGTCAGCCTCAGTTCTCAGGAGGTTCATCCCGAGGAACCACTGGTCAATGACGACTCGATACGAGACTGCAGCTGAAGGCAAACAGATTGACTAGGATTCAGTGTGCCAATCGCCGGATGGGTGGTTTGTAGTGCTTTAATGACATGGGGTGTCTGCTGGAGGATCTTATCCGTCGGTTCAATCGCGGTATTTTCGGGTACTGTGCCGCTCCGATCCTGTCTCTGCTCGCAGTAGGGCTCACCTACTACGTCCCGATTTTTGGGCGTATGCCTTGGATCCTTTCCTTTTTTGCAGTTGCGGTCATCGCCTTGATGGGAGGAGCGGCGCCTGCGCTGCTGGCGCTGCTCATCGCCTCGTGCGGCATCTACGGGCTGATCCTCGCGCCTTCCGGCCACCATGTCTACGATTCAACCGCTTTGATCCAAACCGTGGCATTCGATCTGAGTGCGCTCCTGGTTGTCTACTTGGTGCGCCGCCAAGCTCTCGCCATTTCGGCACTTCAAATCAGCGAAATGGATTACCGCAGTGTGACTGATACCGCCTCGGATGTAGTGATAACGATGGACAGGGCCAGTCGCATTCTCTCTATCAATCCTGCGGTGAAGGCGATGTTCGGCTATGACCCTGAAGAACTGCTCGGGGAGGAGATGCCGATACTGATGCCGGAAAGATACCGGGCTGCGCACCTAGCTGGCATCGCAAGACACCTCGACACTGGCACCCGTCACATCCCCTGGACGGGCGTCCAACTACCAGGAAGGCATAAAAATGGCGATGAGATACCTCTCGAGATCTCGTTCGGTTCCTACATCTCTCAGGGGGAGAAGCGATTTACCGGCTTTATGCGTGACGTTTCGGATAGGGTCAAGGCTCAAGCTGCCCTCACCCAAAGCGAAAAGCTCGCCGCCGTGGGCCGGCTCGCTAGTTCCATCGCGCACGAGATCAATAACCCATTGGAGTCCGTAACCAATCTGCTATACCTGGCTACTAACAGCGATGACTTCGCGCAAGTGCAGGAATATCTCGAAGCTGCTGAGCGCGAGCTCCGAAGAGTCTCGACCATCACCACTCAAACACTGCGTTTCCATAAACAATCTTCGAATCCGAAGCTCACCAGCAGCGAGGATCTTATCGATAGCGTCCTGTCCATTTATCAAGGACGTCTTCTCAACTCGCATATCGAAGTGAAATACCGGAAGCGGGATTCACAGCAGGTCGTTTGCTTCGAGGGTGAAATTCGTCAGGTGCTTAACAACCTGGTCGGCAATGCGATTGACGCGATGCATCCGAAGGGCGGCCAACTGCTCCTGCGCAGCCGCGAAGCGACAGACTGGTCGAGCGGTCGCAGGGGTCTAATGCTAACTGTCGCCGATACCGGAGCGGGCATCGGTCCGCACTCTTTGAGAAGAATCTTTGAGCCATTCTTTACCACCAAGGGAATCGGCGGGAGTGGCTTGGGGCTGTGGATCAGTCAAGATATCGTCGCTCGCCATCACGGCACACTCCAGGTCCGCAGCAGCCAAAGGGAAGGCTGCACCGGAACTGTATTCAGCCTGTTCCTTCCTCTCGATCCCGCGGTCCGTTAGAAAGTGGAGCTTCTGAGAACGCGATGCCTCGCTCAACTACAACCCGGAGCCGAAGCTCAGCACCATCACCGCCCCGGTTCTCTCGATCAACTCCGCCGATGACTTCATCAACCCGCCCGAACTCCGCATCGCCCAAAGCCTGGTCACGCGGATGCCCCACGCTAAATTCATCCTGATTCCAATCTCAGACGCCACCCGCGGACACGGCACACACACGCACGCGGCGGTCTGGAAGAGCTACCTCGTCCAGTTCCTCCATGAAACCGGAAGGGAGTAATCCTCACCGTCACCAGTTTCAATATCTGTCCACACACTTGGCGTACTAATTCGCGAATCTCTTTAGAATGGAAATAGATCTCGTTAGACCCGGTACGGGGTGCCCCATTCGAGCGAAGCTCGGGTGGGGCTTCGTGCGTTCTAAGTCCTTTGTTGTCTAATTTTTGCCCGTAAGTCCTTTAGCTTGTTATATGGAGCGCTACTGTCTCGGCTAAGTCCTTTCGATTCAGATATGAGCTCCGGAGGGGGGAAGGGGGAGGGGTTACTCATATCGCAATGCCTCGATGGGATCGAGGTTCGCCGCCTTCACCGCTGGAATCATCCCGCTGACCACACCCACCACCACCAGAATTCCGGTAGCGACCAGCACGATCATGGGCGAGATCAGCAGGCGGATGTCCGCCGCGTCCGCCCCGGCGGCGATCGCGCTATAAAACGTGATCTTGCCCACACCGAGCGACACCGCATACGCCAGTCCCACTCCGGCAATCCCGCCGATCGCGGTAATCACCAGTGCCTCGGCCAGAAATTGAAACAGGATGTGCCCACGGCGCGCGCCCAGTGCCTTTTCCACGCCAATCTCGCGCGTTCGCTGCTGCACGCTCACCAGCATGATATTCATCAGCCCGATGCCCGCGATGCCCAGGGTCAACGCGCCGATGAACGCCATCAGTACCTGCAGCGCAGTCGTGATGATGCGGAACTGCGACAACTGCTCCATCAGGTCGGCGACGAAGATCGCGTTGTGATCGCTCGGCCGGAAGCCGTGCGCGGCGCCCAGCGTCTGCCGCAGCGCCCGCTCCACCACGGTGTGATCGCCGTGATAGCTCATCCACACGCCATCCAGATATTTCAGGTCCTTCAGATCGCCCATGGTATTGAAAGGGATATACACGGTTCGGTTGACGTTGTTCTCCTCCTCCGTCATCTTCGGCTTCAGCACCCCGACGACGGTGAAGCTGACCCCACCCAAACGCACTCGCTGGCCAACGGCATACATACCGGAGAAGAGCTTGGTCTTGGCCTCCGACCCCAACACCACCACGTGGTTGCGCTGCTGATTATCCTGCTCGGTGTAGAAGCGCCCCGAGACCGGTTCGAAGTCCAGAATGTCCGCGATCTGCGGATGCGCGGCATCCACCTCCCAGTTGTAGCTGTGCAGGTCGTTCTGCACCGGCACGTTCTCCTTGTGGATCCAGGGCGTAATCCGTTCCAGGCCGGGAAGGCTGCTCCACAACCGGTCGACATCATCCTGTGTCAACCGCACCTGGACACCCGCCTTGGCGCCGCCCGCCTGCTCACTCGTCACCCCCGGGAAGACGCCCATGGAGTTGACGCCCCACTGGGCGAAGATGGCCTCCACGGCACGGCCGAATCCCGCGCCATAGGCCAGTAACAGCACCACGGTCGCGATGCCCCAGGCCATACCCACCATGGTGATGGTCGTCCGGCTCCGGTTGTAAACCATCGCCTCCCAGGCCTGCTTCAGAAGAGCGCTGAACATGATCGACCCCTAATCCCTTACTCGCGACGCAGTGCTTCCACCGGCTCCAGGCGTGCCGCTTTGCCGGCCGGATAG
Organism: Acidobacteriaceae bacterium; assembly: GCA_051001135.1. Classification (GTDB taxonomy): domain Bacteria; phylum Acidobacteriota; class Terriglobia; order Terriglobales; family Acidobacteriaceae; genus CAWHMN01. The sequence continues at coordinate 6,128 of JBPCNO010000017.1, read as the reverse complement.
AGCCCGGCGACGATGCCGCTGATCGAGAGCGATCCAATGGCCAGGGCGGCCGACCACGGCACCAGTCGCGGCGGATCGAACCCCTGCACGTTGGCCCCCACCAGGGACTGGATCGACCACATGAACACGGCCGCCGCCGCCATGCCGATCAGCCCGCTGAAGCCCGTCAGGAACAGCCCCTCCAGCAGGAACTGCAGTTCGATACTTCGGTTGGTCGCTCCCAGCGCCTTGCGCAGGCCGATCTCGCGCGTCCGCTCCGTCACCGAGACCAGCATGATGTTGATGATGCCCACCGCTCCCAGACCCAGCGTCACCACGCCAACGCTGCCCAGAAAGATATCCATCGCATCGAAGATCTTATCCACCATCTGCTGGCTCTTGATGGAGTCCCATTCATCGAAGGCGTCAGGGTCGCTCCAATCGAAGCCATGGCGCAGTCCGATGACGCGGTGAACATCGGCCACGGCCTGCCTGTTCTCGCCATGCAGCCGCGGCTGATACTGAATGGAGGAAAGAGCGTCGTCGGGAACGTTCTCTCCCTTCATCGGGTATCGCTCCATCATGGTCGTAAGCGGGACATACGCGGATTGATTGACGCCGTTGTTATTACCGCGACCCGTTTTCGCGGCTACCCCAACCACCTGGAAGCGTGTGCCATTGAGCAGAATAAATTCGCCTACCGCGGGCCGGCCGAAGAAAAGAAGTTGCGCAGTCTTCTGGCCCAGGACGATGACGGTACGGCGATCGCGCAGGTCATCCGCGTTGATCATTCTCCCTGTGGCGAGAGGCAAGGTGCGAATCGCCGGGTAGTTCGGTTCCACGCCGCGCACCGTTCCACCCGTGGTGGCGTATTGGCTCACCTGCTGAATATTGTCATCCGCCAGCACACCGGTCACGGCGCGGACGGTCGGCAGTTGGCGCATCGCCGCGGCATCGCCCATGGTCACCTTGTACGGACGCATGCCCGTATGCTGGCTCGGGAGCGCCGGTATATTGCCACCGGAAAGAAAGATCACGTCGCTACCTAGACTAGCCATCTGCCGCCGCTGTCCGGAGCGGAATCCCTCCCCCAGCCCGATCAACAGCAGCATGGAACCTACGCCCCACGCGATTCCGAACATGGTGAGGAACGAGCGCAGTTTATGCGCCCAGATCGCCTGCAGCACTTGCCCGATGATGTCGTTAAGGCTGCGCATCCGCTACTGCTTCTACGTTGTCAGGCCTGATGCAGTTCCATCGTCCGCGCTTCCATGTACCGGATTAGGCGATCGCCGGAACTTCCCTGGGGTCCAGCAGCACCTCGCAACGGACGCCCGCCGCCCGCCAGAAGAAGGAGACCTGGTCCAGCACCTCGGGCAGAGTGCCACGCGGATGCGTGAGCCGGATGGCGGCGTCCGCCTCCAGCAACCGCTCCGGCGGTACCGTCCCTATGATCTCGAACCCGAGGCAGCGCTCCGCGCGATAGGTGCACGATGCCAGGTCCGCGATGCTCAACGCGGTCGTCGGCGTCAACAGGATCGACCGCGGAGGGGCCATGCGATCCAATAGCCAGAAGATCTCCAGCTTCGACTCCAGTTCGTCAGGCACGGAATCGAGGATCAGGTCTGCATCGCGCGCTGCGTCCTCGACGCTGCCAACCAACTCCACGCTCGCATAGGAGCCCAGCTCCCGAGCCTGCAAAACCTCGAGAGCAGAGGAGGCTTTGCGCAGATTCGAGGGCAGCACGTCCTCAAGTACCGTGTGGAACCCCGCGCGCGCCGACAGCAGGGCGAGCACGCGCCCTAACGGTCCGGCGCCGATGATCGCCACTGTCGTCAACTCCGCCTCCAACCCGATCTGCCCACAACGCCAAATCAACTCACAGTCCAGACCTGGGACGATCTCGCCTGTCTTTATTTCTGGTCCAGAACCACCAGCACCTCTTTTGCGCTGGGAGAGCTGGTGCGGAGGTACTCGCTTACGCGCGCGCGCTCTTCGGGGGTAAGCATGGGCGCCGTTGAGAGAAGGCGGCGCATGGTGGTGGCAACATCGTCAACGTAATTCATCATGCGAATGGCTTCGCCGGAAAGTGGCATCTGTGTCTTCTCCGCGTACAGTTAGGCTCCCTCTATTCTCCGGTGAGCGGAGGCATCTCGTAAAGTCGGCGTCCATTCGCGATCGGCCGTCACCGGGGAAGGCAACCGTTCCCCGTCTGCCAAACTCTGACTTTGCATTGCAACATCCCCGTCCAGGTACTGCCACCCTTACCACTGAGAAGGCTTTCCCAAGAAAGAAGCCTCGAGAGATCTTGGCCCCATGCGCCCACACTGTGTCGAACCACTCCTGAAGACGGATCCGCGTGTCCCCGTCTCCACCTACCGCGTGCAGATGCACAAGGACTTTACCTTCGCGGATGCGCAGGCGATCCTGCCGTACCTGCGGCAACTCTGCGTCGGCGACTTCTATTCCTCGCCCATCTTTGAGGCGCGTCCCGGCAGCATGCATGGATACGATGTCACACGGCAGGACCGGCTGAACCCCGAACTGGGCGGCCGGGAAGGCTTTGAGCCCTTTGCCGCCGCGCTGCAGGAGCATGAACTCGGACTGCTGCTGGACATCGTGCCCAATCACATGGGCATCGGCAACGACTCCGTATGGTGGCAGGATGTCCTGGAGAACGGGCGTGCCTCCCGCTACGCCGAGTTCTTCGATATCGACTGGGATCCGCTCAAGCCGGAGATGAAGAACAAGCTCCTGCTGCCCATTCTCGGAAACCAGTATGGAGACGAGCTCGAGAGCAAACACATCCAGGTCACGCTCGATGATGGAACCTTCCACATCAAGTATTTTGAAGACCACATCATGCCGGTAGCGCCGCGCACACTGCCGATGATCTTCTTCAATCGTCCCATCGGTACGCTGCCGAGTGCAGAGGAGGCAGCGGAGTCTCCCGCAGAACTGGTCGATCTCCTGCGCAAGCTCTCGCAGATACCGCGGCATGAGAGCGCGGATCCGGAGATGAAGGTGCGACGCCACCAGCAGCTTGGAGTGCTGCTGCCCCAGCTCAGGCAGGTGCTTAAGACCCCCGAAGGCCATGCTGCTGCAATGCGGGCTCTCGAACGCATCAACGGGCGGCAGGGCGAGCCGCGTAGCTTCGATCATCTGAATGAACTTCTGGATGCGCAGCCCTACCGTCTCGCACTGTGGCGCACCTCCGCGGAGGAGATCAATTACCGCCGCTTCTTCGACGTCAACGATCTGGTCGGCCTGCGCATGGAGAACCCCGAGGTCTTCGCGCAAACCCATTGCCTGGTGCGGGAGCTGCTGGCCAAGCATCAGGTGACCGGACTACGCATCGATCACTGCGATGGCATGTTCAATCCTCGCCAATACCTGATCCGGCTGCAACTGCTCTATCTGGCCAGTCAGTGCGGAGGGCCCAAGGCCGAGGGCGATACCGCGGCCAACGGCATCGAGCGCGAGGTGCTCGACCAGGTGCGCGGCTACGACTGGGCTTCCTCCCAGGGTCCGCTCTATGTGGTGGTCGAGAAGATCCTCGAACCGCGCGAATACATGCCGCGCGAGTGGCCGGTGCGCGGCACCTCCGGCTATGACTTTGTCTACTTCGCGAACAGCATCTTCATTCGCAAGGAGAACGAGAAGCACTTCAACGCGCTCTATGCGCAACTGCTGGGGCACACCGTAGATCCGGACGAGGTGATCTACCGCTCCAAGCTGCAGGTGATGCAGAACTCCCTGGCAAGCGAAGTGCACGTGCTCACCAATCTGCTCAGCCAGATCGCCTCGAATACCCGCCATGCGCGCGACTTCACCGACGCTATTCTCGACACCGTTCTGCGGGAGACGATTGCCTGCTTCCCTGTCTACCGCACCTACATCGATGAGCGCGGCGAATACACCGCGCGGGATGCCGAGTATGTGCAGCGGGCCATCGGCATCGCCGAGCGCCGCAATCCGGATCTGGATACATCCGCGTTCGATTTCCTTCGAAATATGCTCCTGCTGAAACATCGCAGCAGCGGCTCTAACCTGACCGGCAAGCCCGACCTGGCCGGGAAGCCCGATCTGGCCGGGAAGAAGGAGCCGATCGACAGCAAACAACTCTACTTCGCGCTCAAGTTCCAACAGCTCACCGGGCCGGTGATGGCCAAGGGCGTCGAGGACACGACCTTCTACGTGTACAACCGCTTCATCTCCTCGAATGAGGTCGGCGGGTCGGCCAAGTCGTTTGGCATCGATCTCGATCTATGGCACGCCAGCAACCGGGAGCGGCTGGAGCATTCGCCGGACTCCATGCTGACCACTTCGACCCATGACACCAAGCGCAGCGAGGATGTGCGCAACCGGCTCAACGTGCTCTCGGAGATGCCGTCGGTGTGGGCCAAGGCGGTGCGGCGATGGCAGCGGGTGAACGCCAAGTTCAAACGCAAGCTGGAGGATGGCCGGCTGGCCCCGGATGCGAACGAGGAGTACCTGCTGTATCAGACGATCGTGGGCGCATGGCCGTGGGCCTTTGCGGATGACGGCGCGCGCAAGGGGTTTCTGGAGCGCATCCAGCAGTACTCCACCAAGGCACTGAGCGAGGCCAAGGTCAACCTGAGCTGGCTCAATCCCAACCAGGAGTATGTCGATGCGGTGCACGGCTTCCTGGAGAGCATCCTGATGCCCGATGAACGCGGCAAGGACAGCGTCTTCGTTCGCACGCTCAACGACCTTCTGCCGCAGCTCAAGCTCTTCGGCGCGGTCAATTCGCTGGCGCAGGTCTTGCTGAAGATTACGTCGCCGGGACTTCCGGACCTCTACCAGGGAACGGAGTTGTGGGAGCTGAGCCTGGTGGACCCGGACAATCGCCGCCCGGTGGACTACACGCTGCGCCAGGAGATGCTGAGCCGCCTGCAGCAGGAGGCGCGGGATGCGGGCGCTCTGACGGTGGTCGAGCGTGTTATCGCAGACCTGGCCGACGGCAGCATCAAGCTGTGGACGACCATGCGCGCGCTCGAGCTACGCCGGGCACAGCACGCCCTCTTCCGCCACGGCGCCTACCTGCCGCTGGTCGCTCAAAATGCGGAGCAGCACGGGATCGCCTTTGCCCGTCATGACCAGACTGGCGACCGGGAGACCGGCGCGGTCGCGATCACCTTTGCGCCGCGTTTCAGCTACACGCTCATGCACGGCCGCGCGGAGCTGCCGCTGGGCGCGGCCTGGAAGAACGCTTCGCTCGAGCTGCCGGAGGAGCTACGGGGCGTCTACCGGAATGTCTTCACCGATGAGGAGATCGATGCCTCATCCGGCTCTATCCCAATATCGCAGCTTCTGGCCAGGTTTCCGGTGGGGCTGCTGATCCGGAAGTGATCGCTCCCGGCAGGTTCAGAGATTATGGATTGATTACCCCTCCCCCCTCCCCCTCTGTGGCTTCATATCTCATTCGAAAGGGTTTAGGGGGACGAGTGGCGCTCCATATAACAAAACAAAGGACTTAGAGGCAAATATAAGGCAGCAAAGGACTTAGGGTGGAGTAGCACTGTCAAGCCCAGGTAAACCAGAATCCCACCGGATCCATATCTCAGAAGCGAGACGTGGGGCACCCCAATCCATCGTTTTAGAGCTCTATTTCCAGTGTAGCGATTTGGGGGAATCACTACGCCAGAGCGGCGCAAATAAAAGCGGAAGGTTATATACTTGACGCAGGGCTAGTTTCCTCGTAGAGTGTCTTTATGGAAGCTAAGTCCTCTTCTTCATTGGCTTTGGTGCTGTCTCAACCGCCTTTTGGGCGTGCTCAATCACCTTCGGATGAAACAAGTGCTTCGCCGCTTCCTTGGTGGTCATATGCTTGGGGTGTTTTGGCTTCGGTCTATTCGGCATGGAGGCTCCTATGAGTGAGACGATTGATCTCTGCAAGTTGATTGAGCAGTTCGGTTCTGAGCCAAAGTGCCGTGAGTATTTAGAAGCACTCCGGCGGCAGGATGGCATCGTTTGCCCCCGTTGTGAAGGTCGCACGATCTCCAAAATCGCAGCCCGGAATCAGTTCGATTGCGATTCATGCCGCTACCAATTCAGCGCGACGGCTGGAACGATCTTCCATGACTCGCACCTTCCTCTCTGGAAATGGTTCTTTGCCACTTACCTGC
>JBPCNO010000016.1:0-28969 GCA_051001135.1 Acidobacteriaceae bacterium | reverse complement strand
GATCGCTTCCTGCGTATTCTGGCGCACACCGGCGCCCTTCAGATACATGACCCCAAGATCGAGCTTGGCCCGCGCCAGACCGCTCGCCGCCGCTCGCTGGTACCAGCGGACTGCTTCCACGTCGCTCTGTTGCACGCCGATTCCTGCACGATAGAGATAACCCAACTCCACCTGGGCGTTGGGGTCGCCCTGGTCCGCGGCCCGACGGTACCAATATGCCGATTGAGAAAAGTCGCGCGGCACCCCTCTTCCTATGAAGTAGTCTGCGGCGAGCGTGAGCTGTTGCTGCAAATGCCCTTCTTCAGCTTTCATACGGATGTCCCCGGACGCGGGAGGTATGTTCATGAACTCATTGGCGGCCGGTTTTTGAGCGCGGCAGATTGCAGACATGGTGAAGAGCAGGAACGTCGCTGTCAGCAGGCATGTTGGCGATAGGCGTAGACCCCAAGCGTTGCGGTAGTTCGACATCTCATGCACCTCCGGCAAGTCCAGTGTCCTTCTCGCATATCTGAAGGAGGGTCCTTGACCCTAGCGGACAAGCAGATGGTGTATTGTGAGTCTCCGCGCGACGAGTGAAAGGGGTCCTCAACCCAGGCTTGAACGGATTGGAAGCGAGTACATGTTCGCTTATCCCGCCCGTGCCTCCTCTTGTCACAAAATTCGCATGCGGCTAGGTTTATTGCGGCTCGCCGAAAACGAATAAATCGAGGAGCCGCGGCGAGCTTTGAGCTAGCGGTGAGGCAGCTTACGAGATACTGGGCAAAAAAAAGGCGGGGAGTCGGAACTCCCCGCTGCCAGTAGGAACATAGCGGTTAGAAGTTGACCTTGAGCGCGAACTGACCGAAGCGCCGTTCATCATTCGCTCCGCCGTTTACGCCGCCCTTCTTGCCCAGGACGGGTACCGGCGCTCCGTATCCGGGATTCGCAATGTCATTGTTCGATTCGAGTACGTAGAAATTGTGGTGGTTGAAGATATCGAAGCCTTCCGCTCTAAACTCAAGCGAGACTCCCTCCTTGATGGGAAAAGTCTTGCTTGCCGCGAGATCGAAGTTCCATGCTCCAGGACCGACGAAGGCGTTGCGTCCCGTCATTCCTGCTGGATATGGACCAAAGTCCGAGATACCGGGAGCAACATCCAGACCGGCGTTGTTCGCTCCGGGACCCAGGGCTGGATTGCCAAACGGGAGGGCCGCAGGCAGCGCGGCGAGGTTGTAGGTATTTGCACCCGCGGCCGCGCCGATAGAGTGGGTGAAGGTGCGGTTGGTGATGGGGGCACCGGGCAAATATCGCGGGATACCGGCCGCAGCGCCAGCATTGAGTGAGTTGTTGCTGTCTGAATAAGTAAATGGGGTGCCGGTACGAACAGTGTAAATACCCGCGAGCTGATACCCGCCTAACAGCGTTCCCAGGAACCCTTTGGTGTTACGGAAGAAGGGAGTCTGATAGATCGGTGCGAGAACGAACCTATGACGCACATCGAAATCCGACGAGCCACGGTCCAGCGCCGGATTGAAGGGGTTCAAGTAGCCCAGATTGCCGACACCATTGGATGAACTGTTACTCTCGGAAAATGTAGAGCTGATGTCGTCGATGGAATGCGCATAGGTGTAGTTTGCCGTAATCGCCAGGCCCGTCCGTTGAATGCTGCTTGTCTGGAAGCCCACGTTGATGCCGTTGTAGTACGAATCACCACCGCTGCCGCGATTGTTGATCGATCCATACTGATTATTCAGGCGTGAATACACGAAGTTACCGCTCGCGTCCTGAATCGGATCTCCGAGGTATACATTGCCCGCCCCTTTTTCGTTGTAGTTCTTGATGTCGTACAGATGCGTGCCGCGTGAGCCCACATAGGATAGCGAAGCGACCATGTTCGGGCCAAGCTCGCGCTCGACGGACATGCTGTAGAACTGCGTTTGAGCGGTGCGTATGTTTTGCGCGACGTTGCGCAGGCTGGTAGGTGGAAGCGGCACGGCGCCGTTCGATCCGCCCAGCGGTCCTGCGTTGCTGGTTTGAACCTTGGTGCCATTCAGGATCTGCACCACCGCATAGTTCGGCGGGTTCTGAATGACATTGAAGGTAACGTTGCCAAAGTTGCGCTCATAAGCGACCCCGTATCCGCCGCGAAGACTGGTCTTTCCATCCCCATGGATGTCATAGGCAAAACCCACACGCGGCGAAAATGTTCCGCGCTGCTGGTGCCAAAGTTTATGGATAGGGCTGTTCGGGACGGTGAAGACCTGGCCGCCTCGAATCTGTTGCTGCAATGTGCTGCCTTGACCGTAGTAAAAGTTCGAATCAAGGTTTTGATTGTCGTTATGCTGTACTCCGAATGCATCGTAGCGAAGGCCGTAGTTGAAGGTAAATCTGGGCGTGACTTTGTATGAGTCCTGGCCGTAGATAGCCCACTCCTTGAAGCGCTCGCTCCGTGCGAAGGACGGCTGCGTTGCCGGAAGAGTGATCTGGCATTGCGGCGTTACTACCAGCGATCCAGTGAGATAGTTGTTCACGCAAGGCAGCGCACCCTTGGGGTCCACTGCACCCTCGAAGATGGACAGATTACCCGAGAGGAAATTCTCGAGTCCCGTTGCAGGGCTGGTGCCCAGGCCTTCTACGGCCTGCGCGTAAGCTCCGTAGGAAACGTTGTTTTGGATGTAGAAGAGCTGCGTGCCCAAACGAATCGAATGGTTCCCCCTCGAGAGGTCAATATCCTCATTAATCTCGGACGTGTTCTGCGGACCTCCCGACGGCAGACCACCGACTCCTTCAAACTGACTGTAGAAGCCGGGTAGTTGCACGAGATTGCCGTGGATCGTCGCATTGTTGTATAGGAATAACACCGGAGAATTCTGCAATGCGGTGTCGTAACTATAGGTTGGTGCATTGCGTGTGAAGCTGAGTTTGGTGTTGCTGATGAACGTGGGGCTGAACTGGTGGGTCAGGCTGTAGAGGGTGGCGAGATCCTTGTTCACGTAACCGACGTTGTACTGCGAATACGGCGAGTTGAAGTTTCCCCCATTCTCATCGACTTCGGCATAGTAGGCGAGGCGGCCGAACATCTGCGTCTTGTCGGAGAGGTTATAGTCCACACGAGCGATCGGGTAGTAGGTGTTCTGCGGGTCACCGCCACCGGCGTTGGTGGGAGCAGAAAAGGGCGTGACACCAAACACCGGGGTGCTTCCTGGCAGCGCATCGTATCGCCCACCGGCAATCGCATTGACCCCAACCTGACCTTTGGTAAGAACCGAGGTGTACTTAGGAGATTGCTTCGCGAACGCAGCGAAGAACGCCTGTGTTGTCGGGTCTGACGCGGCGATGAACTCGGTCGTCGGCACGAGGGAGATCTGGTTAGCGGCGCTTCGTACACGGACCCATTCCGTGCTTTGGAAGAAGAAAAGCTTGTCCTTCACAATCGGTCCGCCGATGTCATAGCCGAATTGATTGCGAGTGTACTGGCCCTTGGGGACACCGCTCTGTGCATTCTGCACGGTGTTGGCTGTGTAGCCTGCAAGGCGGTTGTACTCCCATGCGCCCCCGTGGAAGCGATTGGTGCCAGCCTTGGTCACCACGTTGACGACACCGCCGGACGCACGGCCATATTCTGCGCCGAAGTTGCTGGTGATCACACGATATTCGCCAATGGAGTCAAGCGGCACGGTAATCGCCGGCCCGGTGATGTAGGTATCGTTGTTCTCCACGCCATCCAACAGGATTTCCGTTCCGGTGGAGCGCTGCCCGTTCAGTGAATACCCGACGCCACGCGTATAGTCATTCTGGTCGCCTGTCGTGTTGGTCGCGCCGCTCTGGGCGACCTTATCGCCGGAGCTGATGTTGCCGGAAATGGATACGAAGTCATAGGGATTCCGGGTGAGGCTCGGCAGGCTGGAGACCTGCTGACTGTTGATGGTCTGAGAGACCTCCTGATTCTGCGTGTTGACCTGAGTGCCCCCCTCCCCCGTGACCTGAATGCTGGTTTGCGCGGTGACAGAAAGCTTCGCATCGACGGTCACGCGCCCACCGACCGTGAGCTCCGCCCGGCTGGTAAACGGCTGGTAGCCGGCGCTCTCTACCTTGACTTCATAGGTCGCCGGCGGCAAACCTGGGATCACATACGTGCCCTGCGCGGCGCTGTGCTCGACGCGCTCAGCGTTGGTACCGAGATTCTTGACTGTAATCGTCGCTCCCGGGACGAGAGCTCCGGATGGGTCCGAGACACTGCCGCTGATTTGACCGCTTTCCAGTTGAGATGAGAGAGGTGAAGGGAGGGCCAAGACTCCGATCAAGAGTGTCAGCGCTAGAAGTTTCAGATTCCGGATCATGGTGTAGACCTCGCAGTTCGGGTTGGAGAGAGTGTCCTGTTTGGAGGGTCCCGGTACGCACGTAACCAGAAAGCAGATGGGAGGGCGTGATCCACCGCAAATGCTGGAGGAGGACGTTCGCTCGCCACCTCTCTTGCATCGTGCGGGTGTGCTTGACGCACACGTCGTGATCACGCCCTCTTGTCCTTGGCCTCCCGGCATGCGCTCAGATCCGCCGGCGAATCCGCAGAAGGGAATCGCCGGAGTTTCTGCTGCCGTGAGCACGTGCATGCCGCAGGCCTTCGGTCGTGGATGCGGAGATTTTGTGACGAACTGCGCGACGCGGTGAGATGCGCGGAATCGTTGGGGACGAACAGAATTGCTGAGGGTTTACAGGTATTCGTCTTTGCTGCGCCACACTCTACCGTTCTGTAGGAATGCAGCAAATCGCTTCTGAAAGATGGATACGGAGACCATGCGCAGAGGAGAGGGATGAAGTGTGTGAAATACGTGACCAAATGCGCGCCGCGACCTCTTCAAGCACCGATAAAGGGCCAGCGCACTCGTTTCTCTACCGATCGCTGTAGTTGATCCGTTCTGGATGCGCAGAGCGGCGCTGCGTCCGTCCGCTTTCATCTCGCGAAGCACCACTGACTCAGCGTCTAAACAAAGAGTGGTAAAAAATAGGCCACGCGCGTCGGCGATTAGTCATCGGAGCCGATGGGGGCTCCAGGAGGCGTCGCGATTGGCGGAACGGGTTTGAAGCTCTCGGGATGCTGCTCGAAGCTTTCGATGCGCGCGAGAGCGGCCTGTGCAGGAGCAGAACGCATGCCGGCAAGTGTAGGTTTGAGCTGCTCAATGTGCTGCCGGACGATGGCGCGAATCAGGTCGGAGGCGTTCGGGTCGGCGGCGAGCGCCAGCATGTGTTCAGTAGCAGAGAGTTGGATCGCGTGCTGGATGTTCTTGGTCAGACCAGTTTGGGGCGCAGCCTTCCAGGTCGAAGATATAAGGCCTTCCAGCACGTCGCCCAGGCTAGGCTCCTGCGGGTCCCGGGCAGTGTTCTCCACAAGGCGGTGGGCTCGAGTTGGCTCCAATAAAGCGTTAAGCGTGAGGTCGGCTGCCGATTGGGCAGTGGCGACCGGATCGAAGGCAAGTCCGGCTTCGGAGGGAAAGCTCTCGCGCGAGCGCGGGTAGCCCGGGGGGCGCGGAGGTAGAAGCTTTAGCAGTGACTCAGGCAGCGTGAGCATTTGCGGGTCGAGCGTCTTCAGCAGGGATGCGAGTGCATGGCGTTGGTTCTGAGGCGAGACCATCTCGGTGACAAACTGCCCATCGCCGCGCAGCGCGTATCTATAATCGACACCGCCAAGTTCCTTCGAGGCCGCCTCCACTTGATAGCGATGCAGTAGATAAAGCGGCACGAGTGTGTCTTCAAGCTGAGCAAAGGGCGTGGCGGCCGGGATGGCGTCTTCGCCGAAGCGCTTCAGCGCCGCGGCGCGGATTTCGAGGATGCGGTCGAGTTCGTCCGCGGGATCATGGCCGTGATCCCAGAGGTGTGAGTACGGGTGGACGCTGCCCAGCGGCCGTGCGTCTTCATCGGTGATGAAGTAGAGTCCCTGCTTCTGGGCTCGATCGAGAACGTTATTCAATGCGCTTTGTTCAGCCTGCGGCGAAGCGCCGGGAAACTGAGAGTAGCCGTATTCGATCGCCACCTTGTCCCACGCTCCAATGCCGACCGCGTATGCGTGCGAGAGATCGGGCCGGCCGTTTGGATCAAGCGTGACATAGGGAGCCGGGTAGTCCATGACCGAGGTGCCAGGTGCGATGGAGCTTGCGGCGAAGTTGTGAGCGAGCCCCAGCGTGTGGCCGGTCTCGTGAGCGGCGAGCTGGCGAATGCGGGCCAGTACCATCTCTCGCATCTCGTTCGTCACCGGCTTACCTTGCACGTAAGGAGACAGGAGTGCTTCGGCGATGAGGTAGTCCTGGCGCGGGCGCAGGGAACCCAGTGTGACCTGACCCTTGATGATCTCGCCGGTGCGCGGATCAACCACGCTTTCTCCATAGGACCAGCCGCGGGTTGAGCGATGCACCCACTGGATCATGTTGTAGTGAATGTCCATCGGATCGGCGCCTTCCGGCAGCACCTCAACCCTGAATGCGTTCTTAAAGCCCGCAGCTTGAAAGGCCTGATTCCACCAGCTTGCCCCTTCGATAAGAGCAGAGCGGATAGGCTCGGGAGCGCCACGGTCCACGTAATAGACGATCGGGGTGACGGGGTCACTGATGGCAGCCTCAGGGTTCTTCTTGATGAGACGGTGGCGCGAGATGAGGCGAACCTCCAGCGGCGCGCCCAGGGGAGCCGACTCATCGCGGTACGTCATATCGAAGTAGCCAGAGCGTGGATCGAAGGCGCGAGGGGTGTAGCCCGGGCCGGGCAGCTGAATGAATGAGTAGTGTTCACGCAAGGTGATGGAGTGCGCATCCGGCGTGACTTCGGCGACAAAGCTGTCGCGCGGCACCCTGGCTTCTGTGGTGAAGGTGAGGATTGATTCGACCTCGGTGTTCAGGGGAAAGTTTTTGGAGCCTTCGAGTGTGATCGTGGAACGGCTTCCATCGAGCTTGTAGGCTCCCTGATGCGCCGTTTGCAGGCTCTCGGAAATCCCGTGTTGATCGTGAAGGTAGAAGTCGGTTGCGTCTATCAGGATGCGGCCGGGTTCCTCCGCGACCACGCTGAATCCCCAGAGCACCGACTCCGCGAAGGACTCGCGGGTTGCGATGCGATCATTCGGGTTTTCGGATGACGAGCGATAAGCATAGTTCGACTGCACCAGCAGCACCTTGGGGCCGCTGCGCTCAAAGCGAACTACGCGGCTCTGGCCAAGCTGCCCGCGGTCCAGGCCAACGTCATTCGAGCCAAGTCCGTAGGGGAGCGAGTCAAGCAACAGGAACTCTCTGCCCATCTCGACGATCTCGACATACATGTGCCCGCTCTTCGCGTCCCAATCCAAGGGAAAAAGGCCCGCCATGTGCTGCATGCCGGTAGCCTTATGTGCAACGGTGGGCAGGTCTCCCGCTGCATCAAAGGCGCGGGCGGAGGTGCAGATGAGCGCCAGCAGAAGAGGCGCAAGATGGCGGAGAAGGGAAGCGCGACGGAAGGGCATTGCAGTTGAGAGTAGTGGGAAGTCGCGCGAAAACCAAGCGGCTTCGGAGTTAGCGAAGCCGGCCAAAGCAGAAGCAGATCCTTCAACTGCTGAGGTCGTTGGGTGATGGGCCAATAGTTTGAGGCGAAGCCGGAACAGTTCTCCGATGACTCAGAATGCGGTCGCACCCAGCGTCAGGCGGCGGTTTCGGTCTCCGTTTTCAACCGCTCTGCCTGGAAGTGCGCGACCACTGCGTCGATGACTGGTTGCAGGCGCCCTTCCATGACCTCCGCCAATTGATGCAGCGTAAGTCCGATGCGGTGGTCCGTGAGCCGGTTCTGCGGGAAGTTGTAGGTGCGGATCTTCTCGCTGCGATCACCGGAGCCAACCTGCGCCCGGCGCTCCTGCGCCAGCGCTTGCTGCTGCCTCTCCTGCTCCACCTCGTAGAGCCGGGCGCGCAGCACACGCATACCTTTCTCGCGATTCTTGATCTGCGACTTTTCGTCCTGGCAACTCACGACAGTGTTGGTGGGCAGATGGGTGATGCGCACCGCAGAGTAGGTGGTGTTGACCGACTGGCCGCCGGGGCCAGAGGAGCAGAAGGTGTCGATGCGAAGATCCTTCGCCTCAATCTTGATGTCGACATCTTCGGCCTCCGGCAGTACGGCAACCGTGATGGCGGAGGTGTGAACGCGGCCCTGCGTCTCAGTGGCGGGCACGCGCTGTACGCGATGGACACCGGATTCGTACTTGAGCTGGGAGTAGACGCGGTCGCCTTCGATAATCGCGATAACCTCTTTCAAGCCGCCGATACCGGACTCTGAGCTGGAGAGCACTTCGACCTTCCAGCGGTGCTGCTCCGCGAACCGCGAGTACATGCGGAAGACCTCGGCCGCAAAAAGCGAAGCCTCATCGCCGCCGGTGCCAGCGCGAATTTCGAGAATAACGTTCTTCTCATCATTCGGATCTTTTGGCAACAGCAGTAGTTTCAAATCGTCTTCAATCCTGGGCAGGCGCTCTTCGAGCTGAGTGAGTTCCTCCTGGGCCATTGCGCGGATCTCGGCGTCCGATTCTTCGAGCATGAGCCGGGAGTCAGCGATACCTTGCTGCGTGCTCTTGTATTCTCGGAATTTTTCCACGACCGGCTGGAGCTCGCGATGTTGTTTCGCGACCTTCTGATACTTGTGCTGATCGTTGACGATCTCGTCGGATGCCATCTCGCGACCCAATTCCTCGTAACGATCGGCGATGCGTTCCAGGCGTTCAAACATGGCGGTTTCCTCAATGTGCGATGTGCGTATGTCAACGGGGGAAAACAGGACAGACGATAGGCGGCGGGAGCCGCTAGAGCAGCGCGCCGGGGAAAGCCACGAGGATGTCTGTGTACCGCATTGATTCCATTTTACCGCGAGTCAGGGCGATGCATCTACTTTCTCGAGCGTTGGTTTCATCAAGGAGAGTGACCATGCCGGGAGAGCTACCAGAGAAGCCACAGGCCCCTGAGCAGGATCCGCGTGTGTACCTTGCCGCTGAACGGACACTCTTAGCCTGGATCCGAACCGGTTTGGCCCTGATGGGCTTCGGCTTTGTCGTAGCCAGGTTCGGTCTTTTCCTGCGTGAACTGCAGGACAGGGATCCACGTCTGCCGAGCCATGCAACGGGCACGTCTCTGTGGCTGGGAATCGCGCTGGTCGTCTTGGGTGTCGCGGTGGATGTGAGTGCAGCGGCCGCACATATCCGTCTTACCCACAAATTGCGCGACGGACGATGGCTGCCTGGACGAACATCGACACTGGGCTTGATGGTCGCGCTGCTGCTGGCCGGCGTCGGATTGACCATGGCTATCTACTTTCTACGTGTCCGTTAGGACGCACAGCGCAGGTCCGTTAGGGCGCGGGGCTCAGGAGGAGACGAATGGCGGAGTTCGAAGAGTTTGCGGCCCTGTGCGCGCAGCTCGCGGGGACCAGTAAAAAGCTGGAGAAGCGAGCTCGAATGGCGGAATATCTGCGCGCATTGCCGGTGGACGATGCGGCGCGAGCGGCGCTTTACCTGGCCGGTACAGCTTTCAGCGAAACCGATCCACGGGAATTGAACGTCGGCGGCGCAACCGTGAGCAAGGTGTTGAAGGCGATAACCGGCGCGGACGATCATCAGATGCATGCTGCATATCTGCGGCATGGCGACCTGGGCTCAGCGGCCTTCGACTTGCTGAGGGACAGGCCGAGGAGCAAGCGAGATGCGCCGGAATCGTCGCTGCAATTGCAGGAAGTAGGGAACGCCTTCGCAGGGCTTGCCGCGGCGCGAGGCGCAACCTCGAAGCAAAAGCTGCTACACACCCTGCTACAAGATGCGACTCCGCTGGGGGCGAAATACCTGATCAAGCTGATGACCGGCGATATGCGGATCGGGGTAAAGCAGGCGCAGGTGGAAGAGGCCATCGGGGTAGCGTATGAGAGACCGCTGGCGGCGGTGCGGCGCGCCGTAATGCTGGGCGGAGACCTGGCAGAGGTGGTGCGGATGGCGGAACAGGACCGCCTGGATGAGGTGCGCATGCGACTATTTCATCCCCTGGGTTTCATGCTGGCAAGCCCGGTGGATACAGTTGAGGAGGCAATGACACGCTTTGCCGAGGAGGTGGCGGCGGAGAGGCGGGGTGAGGGCGGGGCGGAAGCTCCGTTGAGCGATGAAGTAGACACTGCGGGAACGAAGACCGTGCCCATGGGCGTCGTGGAAGCGCATGTGCAGGACAAGTACGATGGCATTCGCTGCCAGTTGCATTGCGGTGATCCTGGGCAGCCGGGACGGGTGGCGCTATTTTCGCGTTCGCGCGATGACATGACGCACAGTTTTCCGGAGATCGTGGAGGCATTCGCGGAGGTGCAGCGGCCGCTGATTCTGGATGGGGAGATCCTGGCGTGGGATTCGGTGGAGGCGCGCGCACTGCCGTTCGCGTCACTCCAGAACAGAATCGGCCGAAAGCGAGTGACAGCGGAGATGCGAACCAGGACGCCCGTGGTATTCATGGCCTTCGATCTGCTGTATCGGGATGACGCGTTGCTGCTGGAGCAGCCGCTTAGCACCCGGCGGCGGATGCTTGAAGAAGTCGTGGCCAAAGAAGCCGAGTCCACGCGTGTCAGCGGGTCGAGGGTGGCCACTCCCCCACAGGCACAAGTACAGGTGGCGCTCTTTGAGGGGTCGGCCGTCGCGAAGGAAGCGATGCAGGATGGGGAAGCATTCGCGCGGCTGGTACTCGCTCCGGTGGAGCGGCTGCATTCGGCGGAACAACTCGACCGTGCGTACGCGGATGCGCGTGCCCGTGGCAATGAAGGCGTGATGCTGAAGTCGGCGGCGAGCGTGTACCAGCCGGGCCGGCGAGGTCTGGCCTGGTTGAAACTCAAGCGTGAGTTGGCCACGCTCGATGTGGTGGTGACATCCGCCGAGTATGGCCATGGCAGGCGCGCCGGCACGTTGAGCGACTATACCTTTGCGGTGCGCGATGGCGACCAGTTGAAGAATGTCGGCAAAGCCTACTCGGGTCTGACAGACGCCGAGGTGGACTATCTATCCACGTACTTCCACGAGCATACGGTCGAGGACTTCGGCGGGTGGCGTACGGTTGAGCCGAGGATGGTGCTGGAGGTCGCATTCAACAACTTGATGCGTTCGGATCGCCACGCGAGCGGCTTTGCGATGCGGTTTCCGCGCATTCTGCGCATTCGCGAGGATAAACCCGTGGAGGAGATCGATACACTTGCACGGGTGGAGGCGATTTATAACAGTCAGCCTGACCGGCCTGCCGAGAGCCGGACGACTGAAGCCTCGTCAACAGCGAGCCATCCATCGGAGGCCTAGATCGGGACTCATCCCGTCAAGTCCAAGGCCGGCCGGCGATGAACAGCGGCCCCATCGGCTGCAAAGGCGATGAAGTCTCAGGCGCTGATGTGGTGATCGGCCCAGGCGTGTTGCAACTGTTCAGCGAGTTCCTCTACCGGGGGCTCGCCTGCTGCCCGGCGGCGGAGCCCGCGATTTTGATTCTTATTGAGCCATAGCCATGCTGCAGCCAATGCAAGCGTAGTGCTGGTGATCCATGCCAGTCGTGTCACGGTGCCCCTTTTTTGCGATGCTGACGATTGAGATGCGCTGGATGAAGAAGCTGCGGGGTGGAAAATTCGGCCCAATGCGCTGGCGTGCTGCACCTGCGCGATGGTACACAGGGAAACAGGAGGGCGGCGATGACGCTCGAATTTACGACCAGCTTTGTTGCGGATGCGAGGGCGATCTTTCGCTATTACCGGCGGCTGGGCGATGGCGCCCTGGCGCAGACGGACGATGCGCATCTGTTCGCGACGCTCGATCCGGAGATGAACTCGATTGCGCTGATCATCAAGCACATGGCGGGGAATATGCGCTCTCGTTGGATAGGCTTTCCCGAGGCGGATGGAGAAAAGCCGGACCGGAACCGCGATGCCGAGTTCGAAGATCCTCCGGCGACACGCGCGGCAGTGCTGGCCCTATGGGATGAAGGCTGGGAGTGCCTGTTCCGTGCGCTGGAACCGCTTCGCGAGGAGGACATGTCGAAGGTGACGACCATCCGCGGAGAGCGGCACTCTCTCCTCCAGGCAATACAGCGCCAGGTGGCACACTACTCCTATCATGTGGGGCAGATTGTGTTGCTGGCGAAGCATTTCCGGGGAGCAAATTGGCAGTCGTTGAGTATGCCGAAGCGGAGTTCGTCGGGGTTCGCGGGGTGGTAGGCTTCCGGATGTAGCGTTTCTCAGGAGATAGCATGCGCAGAAGTTTTCTAGGTTTTGCCGCGGCCTTTGCGGTGAGCGTTGCGCCGTTTGCTACGCGGTGCCAGACCCGGACATCGATGCCCGCGGTGCCGCAGATCGCCGGTATACCCGCTGCGGCCCAGAAGGCGGAGAGCGGCATCGATCCGGAGAAGATCCGGACGGACGTGAAGTATCTGGCGGATGACAAACTGGAGGGTCGCGGCCCGGGAACACCCGGCGATCGAATGGCGGCCAAGTACATGGAAGATCAGTTTGCCACATATGGGCTTAAACCGGCTGGCGACAACGGCGGTTGGTACCAGAAGGTCCCGCTCTACGCCGTGAAGACGGTACCGGATCAGACGACCTTTACCCTGGTGCCCAAGGACGGCGCGCCCGTGGTGCTGAAGTATGGCGCTGACTACGTGACCAACAACCAGATCGGGTCGGCGACCGCAGACATCGATGCGCCAATCGTGTTTGTCGGCTACGGGATTCATGCACCCGAGTACAACTGGGACGATTACAAGGGTGTGGATGTACACGGCAAGGTAGCGCTGGTGATCGTGAACGAGCCGCCTTCGGATGATCCGGCTTTCTTCAAAGGAAAAGCGATGACCTACTACGGCCGCTGGACCTACAAGTACGAAGAGGCGGCGCGGCAGGGAGCGGTGGGCGTGCTGATAATTCACCGCGAAGACCTGGCGAGCTATCCCTGGCAGGTGGTGCGGAGTTCCTGGTCGGGAGAGAAGTCCTACCTGGTGGGTGATCCGAATGCAAAACTGAAGGTCGCGAGCTGGATCCAGGAGGACGTGGCGCAGAAGATCGCGCAATCGATGGGTCATGACGTCGATCAGGTGATCGAAGCGTCGGGCAAAGGCTCGCATTCGCAGGTGCTGGATTGGCGGCTGAAGGCGCACATCGTGAGCCAGAAGCGCGACTTCGATTCCGAAAACGTGATCGGCAAGGTGACGGGAAAGAACGCCGGAGGGCAGGCGGTGCTTTACACGGCGCACTTCGATCATCTCGGCATGGATGCGAATGCTGCCGGCGACAAGATATACAACGGAGCGGCGGATAATGGAACGGGCTGCGGCATTCTGCTGGAAATGGCACGCGCCTTTGCCGACGCAGCCAAGGCCGGCGCTCAACCCGCGCACGACGTCTACTTTGCCGCGGTGACCGCGGAAGAGCAGGGGCTGCTGGGCTCGGAGTATCTGGGCATGCATCCGCCAGTACCGGCGAAGGAGATCACCCTCGATTTGAACTACGACATGCTGTTGCCGATCGGCATGCCGACCTCGACCGAGGTCTCCGGCGCGGAACGGACCAGCTTTTATCCGACGGTGGAGAAGACGGCGCAGGCCTTCGACCTCACCATCCAGCCGGACCAGTTTCCCGGCGCCGGGCACTACTACCGTTCGGATCATTTCTCCCTGGCGCGTTTTGGCATCCCGGCGTTTTCGATCGGCCAGGGCACCCTCTTTGCAGGCCATGATGCGAGCTGGGGCGAGGACCAGATGAAGGACTATACCGAACATCGCTACCATCAGCCGAGCGATGAGTACCGGCCGGACATGAACTTCACCGGCGATGCGCGCATGGCGCAGTTCGGCTTCGCGCTCGGATGGCTGGCTTCCGAAGCTCCGCAATCGGTGGGGTGGCAGGCCGGCGATGAGTTCGCCGCAGCTCGGGCAAAGAGCGAGGGCGGCAAATGACGGTGCCGTCCGAGAGTTGACGGTGCATCGTGGTCTCTCGCTACCGATTGCCGCACATTCCGAGGTCGCGCATGCTGAACGGTGCGCGGCCTTCGCTGTTGCTGCGGTGGGCAGGGGTACTCGTCTTCGTGTGGACCGGCAGCAACCTGTTTGGAGTTTCCGGTCTGCCTGGTTTACCGCAGCGCAGCGGAGATCCGGAGCTGCAGCGCAGGGCGAAAACGGAAGCGGACACTGAGCGCGATGTGGATGCTCCGCTGCTGCTCCCCGGGCGCAGCGATCTGCCGGGGGCGGCCTCAGGCGAGTATGCATTGGGCACTTCCGGCGAGGTCATCGAACTGGATCTTGACGGCAGTCCCAGGCAGCGCCGCCTTCAGGGCTACGTGTCGCGAATCGCGGTGGGAGCCACTGATAAGGGCGCACATCTGACTTACTTCTTCGCGTACTCCAGCGTAGCGCCCGGCCAGATCACCTTTGCCACGCGCAAGGTACACGGGCGGTGGTGGAGCTTTGTGGGCAACATCGTTCGAGGCACAGCGCCATCGCCTTTGCAGCGAGGCTATTACCAGCTAGCAGGTACCTTGACCGAACATCTGATGATGGAGCAGACGGAACAGAGAAACCTGGTGAGTCTGCCCTCGCTGCCACGCAGCGGTGACATAGATACAACGGAACGATAGAGTGCGAGGTTGGATTCGTCGCGCCCCGATCCATCGCAGCTGATCCGCAATGGTTTACATCTGCTCTGGACGAAAGCCCTCGGGCTGCTGGGACGCGAGCTGACTGCGCTGCAATGCGCGCATGACGGCAACCACCCGCTGATAGATGAAGACCAGTTCGCTATCGGGGAGCGGGCCCCGGTTGTGCGAGCGAACGCTGTCGAAGATGATCCGTTCCCGGTTCGGTTCATAGACAGGCAGCTCGGTCGCCTCTTTCAGCACGCCGATAGCACGCGCGGCTTCGGCGCGCTGGTTGAGCAGTTCAACAATCTGGAGATCGATCGCATCGATCTTCTTGCGCCAGTCTTGAATATTCATGCAAGGCATCTCTTATCGCGCCAGCGCAGCGGCCGGCCGCAGCCCTGCGATGAATTGGCCGACGATGGCGGCCGCATCGGCGGGGGATGCCTCCTCGATCAGCGCGACGATGGCGCTTCCGATCACGGCGGCATCCGCGAATTCGGCGACGGCGGCGACATGCGCGGGATTGGAGATGCCGAAACCCAGAGCGATCGGCAGGTCAGTGTACGCGCGCAGACGCGTCACCAGCGAGTGCGCGTCTGTGGCAACGCTATGCTGTGTGCCAGTAATACCGGTGCGGGAGATGGCATAGACAAAGCCTTCGCTGGCGGCAGCGATGCGCCGGAGCCGACCGTCAGAGCTGGTGGGCGCGGCGAGGAAGATGGGCGCGAGGCCATTGGCGTGCATGGCCTGCTTGTATCCTCCCTCGGCCTCTTCGACCGTCATGTCCGTGATCAGCACACCGTCGACGCCCGCGGCTTTGGCAGCGCCGCAAAAGCGATCGAGACCATAGCGCAAAACGGGATTGAGGTAGGAGAAGATGACCAGCCCGGCGTTCGGGCGAGATGCGTGCAGGTCCGCGGCAAGCGCGAGCACGTCGCGTAGGCTGGTGCCATTCGAGACCGCACGTTCGCTGGCTCGCTGGATCACCGGCCCATCCGCCACCGGATCGCTGAAGGGCACGCCGAGCTCCAGCACGTCGGCGCCGGCATCGATAGCGGCAACCGCAATGGCCCCCGTGGTTGCTAGGTCGGGGTCGCCGACGGTCAGGTAGATCACTAATCCGGGATGGTGTTTGAAGCGAAGAGCCATGGATGTGTCGCTACCCGTCTTTCTGAACGCCGCTTGGCGGCGTGAATCCGATCGAAGCTTTCGCGCTGCTCAAGGCATTTGCACCGCTCAAGTGCAGCTCGCGCGCCAGAATGCCCATATCCTTGTCGCCACGGCCGGAGAGGTTCACGATCAGGATGGTGTCTGGCGGAAGCGTGGGCGCGATGCGAATGGCCTCAGCGACCGCGTGCGCACTCTCAAGCGCGGGCACAATGCCTTCCGTACGCGCCAGCATTACGGTGGCGTCGAGCGCCTGCTGATCGGTGGCGGAGGTGTATTCGGCGCGGCCGCTGTCGTGCAGCATGGCATGTTCGGGACCCACCGAGGCGTAGTCCAGGCCCGCGGAGACGGAGTGCGTACGCGATACCTGTCCGGCTTCATCCTGCAACACGTAGGAGAACGTCCCTTGGAGCACGCCCGGAGCGCCGCCGCTGAAGCGCGCTGCGTGCGCACCCAACTGGCTTCCTGTGCCGCCGGCTTCGACGCCGATGAGGCGCACATCGTTCTCCCGGACGAAATCGTAGAAAGCCCCCATGGCATTTGAACCGCCGCCGACGCAGGCGATGATGGCGGTGGGGAGCCGGCCTTCCTTCTCCATGATCTGGCGGCGTGTCTCTTCACCTGTGATGCGATGGAAGTCGCGCACCATCATCGGATATGGATGCGCTCCGAGCACACTGCCGAGCAGGTAGTGCGTGGTGCGCACATTCGTGACCCAGTCGCGCATGGCTTCGTTGATCGCGTCCTTCAGAGTGCGCGAGCCGGAGGAGACGCCACGCACCTCCGCGCCCAGCAGTTGCATGCGGTAGACGTTGAGTTCCTGGCGGCGCATATCTTCATCGCCCATGTAGACGACGCATTCCATTCCGAGGAGCGCGCAGACGGTGGCGGTGGCGACGCCATGCTGGCCGGCGCCGGTCTCCGCGATGATGCGGCGCTTGCCCATGCGTTGCGCGAGCAGCCCTTGGCCCAGACAGTTGTTGATCTTATGTGCGCCGGTATGCAGCAGATCTTCCCGCTTGAGATAGATCTTCGCGCCGCCGAGCTTCTCCGTCAGACGCGTAGCCAGATAGAGCGGCGTGGGGCGGCCGGCGTAATCGCGCAGCAAAACATCCAACTGTGCGGAGAAGCTGGGGTCCGTCCGGGCCTGCTCATAGGCTGCTTCCAGCTCTTCGAGCGCCGCCATGAGAGTTTCCGGAACGTAGCGGCCGCCGTAGTCGCCGAAACGGCCGGCCCGATTGGCGGTGGCGGAGGGACTTGCCGTGGTAGCTGCCATTGCGAATAGGTCTCCAGTGTTCTAGCTTACCGCGTGCGGTGGCTCATCGCGTTTGCATCGGCGGCGCTTCAGTTCGAGCGGCATTGCTTTGCAGGGCGAACGCCTCCTTCGCGTTGCGAATGAACGTGGTCACGCGCGCATGATCCTTCCTGCCGGGCGACGCTTCCACTCCTGTGACCACGTCCACGCCCCAGGGGCGCAGCGTATGGATGGCCTCCGCGACATTCTCCGGACGCAAGCCGCCGGCCGCGATGATGCGCAGGTGCGGCGCCATGCGCAAGAAGGATGTTTGCGCGGCTTGCCAGTTGAAGGTGAGCCCAGTGCCGCCAGCCGCGTTTGCCGTGCGCGAATCAACCAGCGCGGCGTCTACAGCGTGATCTTGAGCGAGGGACGTGAGTTGGTGCTCGAATCCGGGGACTGGATTCCCGGACAGGTCGCCGGTCACACTTGGACCGCCGGTCACATTTGGATCGAAGTGCAGCACGGAAACGATGCTGATGAGCCTACTCTGGGCCGCGAAGTAAGTGCGAAGGCGCAGCGGCAGGCCGGTGTCGGTGCTGCCGTGCAACTGCACGCCCGTGAGTCCGGCGGTGTATACGATCGCCAGTATCTCGTCGAAGCCCGCGTCTCCAAAGACGCCGTATTTTTCTACGCCCGCAGGAAGCAGAGCGGTGATGGACGCGACCTGCTCGCACGTGACCCGTCGCGGACTCGGAGCGAAGACGAACCCAAGTGCATCCGCGCCAGCGTCAATGGCATGCCGCGCATCATCGAGATTGGTGTTGCCGCAGATCTTGATCCACATAAAATAATTCGGTTACTCGAATGGAGCGTGCTCTAGCCCCCTGAGCCTGCGAACGAAGCGAGCGCGGCGCAACCTTCAAGCCACGAGGCAAGCGTTGCACCGGGATCCGGCTCCCGCATGAACGACTCGCCGATGAGAAAGGCCTGATAGCCCGCCGCGTGCAGGCGGCCAAAGTCTTCCGGCGTGCGAATGCCGCTCTCCGCAACATGCAGTGCTGCGGCTGGGAGAAGAGGGGCAAGCTCGATCGAAGTTTCAACCCGCACTTCGAAGGTACGCAGATCACGGTTGTTGACCCCCGCCATCGCGCAGCCGAGATCCGCGACTCGGGCGGCTTCTTCGCGCGTGTGCACCTCGCACAAAACATCAAGCGAGAGAGCGCGCGCGGCGCCGTTCAACGCGTGCAGGTCGGCATCGGTGAGAGCGGCGGCAATCAGCAGGATGGCGTCGGCATGATGGGCGCGTGCCTCGACGATCTGATAGGCGTCGACGATGAAATCTTTGCGTAGGCAGGGAAGCGATGTCGCGGCAGAGGCCACTTCGAGATTGGCGAGACTCCCCTGAAAAAATGGCGCGTCTGTCAGCACCGAAAGCGCCGCTGCGCCGGCCTTTTCCATCGCCGTCGCGAGAATGGCGGCGTCGAAGTGCTCGCGGATAAGTCCTTTGGACGGCGACGCCTTCTTGAGCTCTGCAATCACCGCGGGACCGTGCTGCGCTCGCGCGCGCAATGCCGCCGCAAATCCACGCGGATGGTGCCGCTCCGCCGCGGACTCAAGAGTTTGCAGAGAGACCCGCTGCTTGCACTCCGCCACCTGCTGGCGTGTGCGGTCGAGGATCTGATCGAGGCGGGTAGTCATGAGGAAAGCGGGCATGCGCCCGTCCTCCTAGTATAAGTCGATCAGTAGCGCCGAGCCCGCGTGCCCCGGAGCAACCGGTCGGGGCAGGGCCAAGCGCATCAGGCTAAGCGAAACGGGCCGCTTTGCTAATTCGACGGGTGTTCTCTAAGCTGGGGCCTCTGGAGAATGAGGCCAAGAAGCTTATGAATAAATCGATTCTCTTCGGCATCGCGTCGCTGGCACTGTGCTTTCCGCCGGGCGCCCGCGCGCAGCAGAGCATGCAGTCTGACGCGCAGATAAACGCACGCGTCGAGCAGATGCTCGGCAAGATGACGCCCGCACAAAAGATCGATCTGATCGGCGGAGAGGACGACATGTTCATCCGCGCCGTGCCGGAGATCGGGTTTCCGCGGCTCAAGATGTCCGATGGACCGCTGGGTGTGCGCACCTGGGGACCCTCGACAGCGTACGCCGCAGGAGCGGCGCTGGCGGCTAGCTGGGATCCGGAACTGGCGCAAAGGGTGGGAGCGTCTCTGGGCATGGATGCTCGCGCGCGGGGCGTGAATTTTCTACTGGGCCCGGGCGTGAACATCTATCGCGCGCCGATGAATGGCCGCAATTTTGAATACTTCGGCGAAGATCCCTACCTGGCTTCGCGCATCGCGGCGAGCTATATCGAGGGCGTACAAAGCGAAGGCGTGATTGCGACGGTGAAGCACTACGCCGCAAACAACTCCGAGTACGACCGGCACAACATCAACTCCGTAGTGGATGAACGGACTCTCCGCGAGCTCTATCTGCCGGCCTTTGAGGCAGCCGTGAAGGAGGCCAAGGCCGGGGCGGTGATGGACAGCTACAACCTGCTGAATGGCGAGCACATGACCCAGAACCGCCGCATGAACGTGGACATTCTCAGGAAAGAGTGGGGATTCGACGGCATTGTGATGTCCGACTGGGACGCGACCTATGATGGCGTGGCGGCGGCGAACGGCGGACTCGATCTGGAGATGCCATCGGGGAAATTCATGAATCAGAAGACGCTGCTACCTGCGATCCAGAGCGGCGCCGTCAGCAAAGCGACTATCGATGAAAAAGTGCGGAGAATCCTGCACACCTCGCTGCGCTTTGGCTTCCTCGATCGCGACCAGCTCGATCTTCAGGACCCGCTCTACAGTCAGCATGGGGACGAGATCGCGCTGGCCTCCGCACGCGCGAGCCTGACGATGCTGAAGAACGACGGCGGCCTGCTGCCGCTGAATGCGGAGAGGGTGAAGACCATCGCGATCATCGGGCCCGACGCCTACCCGGCGGTGGTTGGCGGCGGCGGCAGTTCGGACACGACCGCCTTCGCGCCAGTCAGCTTTCTTTCCGGCGTCAGCGATTATTTGGGCAGGCGGACGAAAGTAATCTACGCAAGCGGGCTGCCGTCGCTCGAAGACATCTTCAAACAAACCCGCTTCAAGGATGCCAATGGAAACTCGACGCTGAAGATGGAGGTGTTCGACAATCCCGAATTCAGCGGAACGGCCGCCAATTCCACGCCGCGCAACGTAGCGGGCTGGAAGGCGTCCATGTGGACCCCGCCGGCGCAGAAGCCGAAGGGCGTCCGCTGGAGCGGCAGCTATATGCCGGAAAAATCCGGTAAGTATCTCTTCCTGGTCGCTGCCGGTGGAGAAGACGTGTGGAAGCTGACGGTGGACGGCAAGCAGGTGCTCGAGCAATCGAAAAGCGAGGGTCATGCGCCGCGCGGGACGGAGCTCGATCTGCAGGCAGGAAAGACAGTAGAGGTGCAACTGGACTACATGCCGTCCTCTGACGTGCTGCGCATCGGCTTCGGCATCCATGCTGTTGCCGACCTGGTCTCGGAGGATGCAAAGAAGATCGCGGCCTCGGCAGACGCGGTGCTGATCCCCGTCGGCTTCAACACGGCCACGGAGAGCGAAGGATTCGATCGGACATTCGAACTGCCCTGGGGACAGGACGCGCTGATCCAGGCGATCGCCGCGGCCAACAATAATGTCATCGTCACTGTTACGTCGGGAGGAGGCGTTGACATGGAGCCATGGCTGAGAGCCGTGCCCGTGGTGCTGCAGAACTGGTATCCGGGGCAGGCTGGCGGGAAGGCCATGGCGGAAGTGCTCTTTGGAGAGCGCGCGCCGGAGGGCCACCTGCCCATGAGCTTCCAGAAAGCGTGGACGGAAAATCCGGTGCATGACCATTACTATCCCGAAAAGGGGACGCAACCACCGACCGTCAAATACGCCGAGGGCGTCTTCGTGGGCTACCGGTACTACACGTCGGAGAACAAACACCCGCTCTTTCCCTTTGGCTACGGCCTCACGTATACGAACTTCCGGTACGGCCATCTCAAGGTGTCGCCGAAACAGAGCGGCGGAGATACACCGGTAACTGTCACTTTCGATGTGACCAATGTGGGAACGCGTGCGGGCGCCGCCGTTGCACAGCTCTATGTCGGGGATCCATCGGCCAAGGTCAACCGGCCGGTGAAGGAGCTGAAAGGCTTCAAGAAGGTGATGTTGCAGCCGGGCGACACGCAGCAGGTCTCGCTCTCGCTGGACAAGCGGGCTCTATCCTACTGGAGCGACGCCGAGCACCACTGGCAGGTGGATCCAGGCCAGTTCACGGTCTACGTGGGAGACTCTTCGGAGAATACGCCGCTCACTGCGGAGTTCGACCGGGCCAGGTAGCGAGAACGATCTCACTACCTGGCGCCAGTCCACAGTAGCCGTTCCTTCTGCGGCTGGAGACTCCGCCCGCTTTGACTGGAGCAGAAGGAACGGCTCAGGCGGACGTAACAGGTGTCCGCCGCAACGGCAGCAGCCGTCAGTTGACGGTGAGCATGACCTGCGCAGTATGCGTGAGCGTTCCGGAGGTCGCGGTGACAGTGATCGGGTAACTGGTTGCCTGAGGAGTTGGTGTGGGTGTGGGAGTGGGGGCTGCCTGGTTTTTTGACCCGCCACAGCCAGCAGCCACGAGGGAGGCCCCACCGAGCAGGACAACCATCAGCAGCATCCAGAGTTTCGTCACGGAACGCCTGCGCCGGAAGAACGCCGCACCGAAGGCGAGAGGGAAGAACGCCGCCCAGATGGGCAGCCCGAGCTTCATCAGATTTCCTGCGACGTACGGGTTCTGCCCCGGACCGGTGCCCCTGGCTGCGGTCGCGACGGTCATGGTGGTAGTTGCCGTGGGCGTGGTCAGATCGACGCTGCTGGGTGCGAATGTGCAGCTAGAGCCCGCGGGAAGCCCGGAGCACGCCATCGTTACCGATCCGGTGAAGGAGTTCATGGCGGACAAGTCCAGTGTCACGGTGCCGGATTGTCCCGCTGTCACGCTCAGTGTGGGAGCCGAGGGAGCGATGGTAAAGTCGCCCTGGACCGGCCCCACCTTTGCCGCGGTGATGGCCCCGAAGAGTCCTCCCTTTTCATTGTTCAAGCCGGCGGAGAAGTAGAGCGTGTTGGGGTCGCCTGTGCCTTGCTGGCCGAAGATCAGTTCCCATAACCCGCTGTTTGCGATGGGCTTCCCTGAAGCATCCTGCAGTTGGCCCTTGAAGGCGAAGCTGGTGGCGTCGAAGGCATTGATGGCACCGTCGCCGAAGTTGCCGACCAGCAGATTTCCCGCGAAGGCGCCGAAGCCGGCAGGGGCGAGGGCGACTCCCCAGGGCGCGTTCAAGGTTGCTCCCGAGGCTACTCGGTTGAGCAGGTTTCCGTTCATATCGAAGGCGTTGACGTAGCCCAGCCCGGGTCCGGTCACAGCAGGCCCTGGAGCGCTCGGCAGTTGGGCATAGGTGACGTAGATGGTGCCGCCTATATTGTGAATGCCGAAGGGGCCGAAGCCCGCCGGCAGGTTGGGATCGGCGAAGCTGCCGGCGAGGGTTGCGGGAGCGAACTTGCTGTCGAAGACGTCTATTTTGGCTTTGGAGAAGTTGGCTGCCAGCAGCATGGACCCGCTCGCCGCTGTGGTCATGGTTACGCCAGTGTAGGCCGCGCCGGATGCGGAGTTGTCCACCGCGATGATGGCGTTTGGGGTACTCGCATTCCAGCCGGAGATTGTGCCATCAAGAGTGACGAATATGAATGTGGCGGAAGTGTTTCCGGGCAGGGAGAAGCCTGTGCCAGCGGCGTTGAAGACGATGCCGCTGGGAGTACCAGGGTTGGTGCTCCCTTTCTTGGGCGGCACGGTCACGGCAAACTGCTTGGCCCCCGCTGCGTTGTAGACAGCGGACAAGCCGGCATTTGCGTCGTTGATCCAGAACGGGGTCTGTTGCCCGATCGCGATGCCCCAGGGATTGACCAGGGTCGGATCGGTCTGCTGCGCCGTCACCGTCCCGTCGGACACAATATTCGTCTGCTGGTAGGCGTTCATCTGTGAGAGGCCGAGACGGGAGGAGAGAGTCAGAAATGCGAGGGTGGCAGCGGCGAGCATCAGCCATTCCGTCCAGCGATGATGAGGTTGCGTCTCTGCATGGTTATGCGCCGGGCATGCTGCGCGGCCAGCGGGCGTTGGCTTCGAAATGCGGTTCATGTCGTCTCCTCCTGAGCATCAGCCTGCAAGCGCCTCGATGGACGGCTTAGAGGACTACACGAACCATAGAGAGCGGCGACGCGGGCTATGTCACGGCTGCGTCACTTGTTTGTCAGGAGTGTGTCAGTCGCCGTCGAGGGTTGTCCTGATGTTGCCGAGCGCGTTTTTGCATGGAGCCTTTCTTTATTCCTGCGCACTTACGAAAATTTCTTGTTGACCCTTCTCGAAATCGGTTATGCTTCCGCCCACCTTCAGAGTCTGCCGTCCCCCCGCTCCCCCTGCGGTGTATTCAAGGTCGACCACGAGCGCGCTTGCTCCGTTGCATCCATTCGCTCTCCTCCGCGAGCAGCGCCCTCCCAACCACCTTGAGGGCCCTTCCATGCACACGTTCGCTCTGCGCAGCCTTCTGCTTGCGATCTCTCTCGCCTTCGTTCCCCATCTCTCCGCCGTCACCATCTCACCCGCGAACGCCACCATGAAGGAATACGCGACGCTGCAATACAAGGCGAGCGTGGCGGTTACCTGGTCGACCAACTGCGGCGGTACTATCTCCAGCTCTGGCGTGTTCAAGGCGCCGCTCTATCCCAAGACCTGCACCATCACCGCTAAGGCCACTAATGGCAGCGGAAGCGCCTCGACCAGCGTGCATATCGTCTCGCCCATCGTGATGACGCCCGTCTCAGCGACGACCCCGCAAGGCAAGACCCAGCAGTTCACCGCCAGCGCCCCCGTCAAGTGGGTGGCGCGCTGTGGCAGCATCACCGCAGGTGGCCTCTTTACCGCCAGCGCTCCGGTGGGCAGTAGCTGCGGAGTGAACGGCACCGCGCTCAGCGGCCCCGCCTACACCGTCTACGGCTATGACAAGATCGCCAGCCCGACAACCAGCTTCTCCGTATCACCGGCGACCGCCTCTTTGAGCGAGGCCGCAACCCAGCAGTTCACCGCGACCGCTGCCGCCACCTGGTCCGCATCCTGCGGGGCAGTCTCCAGCTCCGGTCTATTCACCGCCCCGCTCACGCCTGCGTCCTGCACCATCACTGCTACGAACAGCAGCGGCAGCAAAGCTACTGCAACGGCCACGGTCACTTCGCGTATCACTATCACGCCATCTTCCGCTGCCACGCCGCAGAACCAGACGCAGCAGTTCAGCGCCAATGTTCCGGTCACCTGGTCGGCCTCCTGCGGCAGCATCAACGGGAGCGGCCTTTTCACCGCCACCAGTGCTCCCGGTACAAAGTGCACCATCCAGGCTGTTGCCGCGAGCGGACCAGCCTACACCGCGTACGCCTATGACACCTCCGGCGCCGCGGCTGCGGTCACCATCACGCCTTCCAACCCCACCCTGAGCGAAGGAGCGGCGCAGCCGTTCTCGGCTAATGTTCCCGTCACGTGGGCAGCCTCATGTGGCGTCATCAACGCCACCACCGGGGCCTTCACCGCGCCCTTCGTCACTGGCTCATGCAAAATTACGGCAACCGCCACCAGCGGCGGCAGCGTCGGGTCCACGACGGCGACTATCACCACGCCCATCACGATCACTCCCGCAGCGGCTTCGACGGCGCCGGGGCAGACGCAGCAGTTCGCCGCGAATATGGCTGTGAACTGGTCCGCCTCATGCGGCATCATCGACGGTACCGGGCTCTTTACCGCCTCTGCGGCCTCGGGCAGCACCTGCGCCATTCAAGCCACCGCATCCAGTGGACCGGCCTATACCGCCACCGCCACGGATACCATTGGCGGACAGCCGGTGACGCTGACAGTCTCCCCCAGCAATCCCACGCTCAACGAGGGCGCAACGCAACAGTTCTCCGCGAGTGCGCCGGTCACCTGGACAACGTCCTGTGGAGTGATAAACGGCTCGGGATCCTTTACCGCCCCGCTGAGGGCCGGTTCGTGCAGCGTGACCGCTACGGCGAGCGATGGCAGCGGAAAGACTGCGTCCACGACGGCCACGGTGACTTCACCCTTCAGCATCAGTCCCGAGACATTAAACCTGCACGCGCTTGGCAAACAGTCTTTCACCGCCTCGGTTCCGGTCACCTGGTCTGCCTCCTGCGGCGCCATCGACCCGAACGCCGGGACCTACACCGCGCCCGGCACGACTGGCTCCTGCGCCGTTACGGCCACTGCTTCGAGCGGCATGGCCTTCACCCACTCGGCCACTGTGAACGTCGATACCGTCAACTATGTCCAGTGGAGAAACACGCTTGGAGGTACCGGATGGCAGTCGAACGAGCTGCTGCTGACGCCCTCCAACGTCAGTTCCTCTCTCGGCCAGAAGTGGAGCGCCAGTGTAGATGGGGGTGTCTGGGCGGAGCCACTTTACATGAACGGGCTCACCATCAACGGCGTATCACACAACGTTCTCTTTGTCGCTACTGACAACGACAGCGTGTATGCGCTCGACGGCGACACCGGTACGCAGCTCTGGCAGCACAGCTTCCTCTCCTCCGGGGTCACGAAGATTACCCCCGCCCTGGACGGAGACCCGTACATTCCTGCCGTCGGCGTACTCGGTACGCCTGTGATCGATCCGGCAGGAGGCACGATCTATGTGGTCTCCGAGACTGGAGAGCAGAGTGGTTCAGTCTTGGTACACCGCTTGCACGCTCTCGATCTCACCACGGGCAACGAGAAGCTTGGCGGCCCTGTCATGCTCTCCGATCCCAATCTCGCCACTATCAAGAAGCTGCAGCGCCCGGGTCTTCTGCTGGTCAACAACACGGTCTACGTCAGTATCGGCAGCATGCAGGACTTGCAGACTTACCACGGGTTCATCTTCGGCTTCGACAAGAACTCATTGGCTCAGAAAGCCATCTGGAATGTGACTCCCACTGGCAGCGAAGGGGGCATCTGGATGTCAGGCGCGGCCCCGGTGGCGGACACTAGCGGCAACATCTACGTCACGACCGGGAACGGCACTTTCAACGGATCCACGAACTTCGGCGAAAGCGTCGTAAAGTTGAGTCCCAGCCTGCAAGTGCTGGACTACTTCGCTCCCTATGACCGTGATGCGCTCAGTGCCGGCGATCGCGACCTCGGTTCCGGCAGTGTTGTCATCGTTCCGGATCAGGGCGGACAGTACCCCCATGAACTCATCGCCTGCGGTAAGCCCACACCCGTCTACGTCCTTAACCGCGACTCCATGGGACACGCGGGAAGTTCCAGTGACAACATCATTCAACGGCTAGACACTGCGATCGGAGGGAGCGCTACCGGCCGCGACCAGGGTCAGCCGTGCTTCGTCTCCCCAGCAATCATCGGACAGAACGTCTACTTCGCCGCGAACGGAGACGTGCTGAAGCAGTTCACGCTCAACTCCAGTACTGGGTTGCTATCCACCACGCCGACTTCGAAGGGATCGTCTGCATACTCATGGCCCGGATCGCAGATCGTCATCTCATCGAACGGCCAAAGCAGCCCAATCGTCTGGTCCTTCGACATAACCGCCAAGACACTCCGCGCCAACGACGCCAACAACGTCAGCACCACGCTCTACGTCAGCCCTGCCATAGCCACCGGCTATCTCAAATGGGTAACCCCGACCGTCGTCAACGGGTATATCTTTGTCGGCGGCCAAGGGACGGTAGTAGGCTTCACTGTGCACTAATACAGCGGAGGAGCGGCCGGATTATAGTCTTCGCCGAATTTGTTTTTATGAGCCGGAGTGCCCGCTTCCACAATGCGCAGCACGCCCAGGTCCCGTTGGGTAGGACTGATGCGCACGCGGCGGTTCAGCGTATCCAATTGTCTGGCGTCGCTGCCCTCGGCCCATACCTTCATCTCGTACATGCCCGGTGGGACGCTGTGCAACGTGATACTGCCGTCGGGCGAAGAAACGCCCGTATATGGCGTGGAGAGTGCGATGATCACGGCGCTCATCTCCGGATGAATGTTGCAGAAGATATAAGACACTCCCTCGTGGTCGAAGTGCACGGTTCTGGTGCTGCCCGCCTCGTACAAGCCCAGATCGAATCGCTTCCCGTTGAACAAAGAAAAGACATTGTGAAAGAAGGGATCGAGATTGGGAAAGTCGACGGTACTTCCCGTGGGAACGACGAGAAGATGCGGAGTGAACGTCTTATCTTTCTGCACCATCCGGAAATGCTCCGGCGTGGTGGAGGGCAACGGGTCCGCAGCGGAACCGGTGGAAGCAGAGAGCGGGACGAGCCACACCACCACGTCGCCTGAGCCGCTACTGGAACCGCCGCCCTGACCCTGCTTCAACTTCCCCTCACGGATCACCTGGACCTGTGCGGACACATCGACCGACGCGACACGGGCGAACGCAGGGGCGCTGAGGCAGTAGAGCAGCAGCAGCAGCAGGCATCGTGACATGGGGTTTCGCACTAGAAGAGATAACCCGCGGCCAGACCGAAGCTCTGCGCCGTGTCAACGTGGCCGGTAATCGGCCAGCTATGGATGTTGCGGTACTCCGCCGAAAACAGCAGGTAGGTCTTGGGACGGAAGATGAAGTTCCCCAGCAGGGTGCGGTTCCGCGCCAGGTTCGCGTAGGCACTCGAGGAGGGGAGAGCGCCCGCATAGCGAAGCTCCTCGGCGAAGCCGCTATCCTGACCGATGGCCACGTTCGCCTCAAGCGAGCGGGTGATGCGTGCCTTCCACTGCGCCCATCCACCCTCCGCGTCCAGTCCCTGGATGAGGCCCGTATCTGGATCGAATACATAGTCCTTGAAGACGCCTCCGCCCAGGCCGCCGATCCCGCTTCCACGATAGAGTTCGCCGGATAGCTCGACGAACCGATTGAACGGCAGATTCCAGTCAGCACTACCCGCCCATGCATTCAGTCGCTGCCCGGACGCATACCGTTGCCGGCTATAGTATCCGCCTGCGCCCACGGTGAAAGGCCGATCGCGAAGGTTCAGCGTGTAGCTCGATCGCGCCTCATAGCCGGGTTGGCGGCTGCGCTCGGAGGGATCGGGCTGCCGGAGCCCGGTACTTGCGACCGGGCCGGGCGCAGCGGGATCGATAAGAGCAAAGTCGAATCCCAGCTTGCCGCCTGCGACGGACGCGCGATTCATCAGCTCGATCTGTGGCGACCACGTCCACAGATTGCCGGACCAGGCCAGCGCCGGCTCACCAATGCCGACGAAGGACGTGGGCTCCAATGGCGAGATGAGCGGCGCATCCAGTGCCGCCAGAAGAGAGTGGTTTGGCCAGTCGAGGTTCAGGTGCGCAGTGCGCAGACGCAGTGTACCGGCCGTGGTGCTGTAGCCGGCGTAGGGCACTCCACCGAAGAAGTCGACGCGGACGCTGGCGGCGGAGTGCGCCCCCCACAGCACAGGTCCAGTCGCGTCCAGCGCCACGATGGTCTGCCGGAGGGTCGCGCTGAGGCTTCCGTGGGCGACGGTCTGATCCCGCGGTAGCGCCACGATGGGCAGATCGATATTGTCCACCGCGCCGTCGTTGGAAAATGAGCTGAACAGCAGCATGCCGGAGAGGCGCAGCGGATATTTCGAAGCGCTCTCCACCTTGGTCTGCTCATGCTGCTTTACCTCCGCCTGCAGCACTTCGCCTTGGTCCTGCAGTTGCTGAACGCTGCGCTGCAGGTCCGCGGCCGCCTGGCTTGCCGCTGCAGCATCCTGTGCGTCGGTCTTTTCGGCCGCAAGTTGGGTCCGCACCTGCTGCAACTCGGCGCGCAACTGCTCGATCTGCTGCTGAGAATCATTCAACCGGCGCTGCATTCCGTCAAGCGCCGTAAGCACCTGTGCGAGCCGTTGCTC
>JBPCNO010000015.1:0-26428 GCA_051001135.1 Acidobacteriaceae bacterium | reverse complement strand
GCCGCCGTTGGCGGGCGGCCCGGCCAAGCCATATATTTCCACCGTGCCCGAAGCCGAGAAGATCGAAAACGGGCTGCCGAACTACGCGTACTACAAATATCTGACTACCGGCGGTACCGGCCTGAAGTCGGGAGCGCCCGACACTCGCATTCCAAACGTCCTGAACCTGCCAGGGGGGCCTTTCCAGATCACGCCTGGCATCAAGTATGACGACTATGCGGCCAGCCCGGTGCACAGGTTCTACCAGATGTGGCAGCAGCTCGACTGCAACATCAACTACTCCAGCCGCTGGAACCCCAGCGGATGCAAGGCGGATCTCTTTCCCTACGTGGAGGTGACGATCGGCGCAGGCTCGAATGGCAAGCCGCAGCCGAAGCCCTTCAACTACCTCACCACCCGTGAAGGCAGCACGGCGATGGGCTTCTACAACGTGCTCCAGGGTGATGCGCCGTACCTGAAGAGCCTGGCCGATCACTACTCGATGAGCGACAACTTTCACCAGGCGGTCATGGGCGGCACCGGCGCAAATCACGTGGCGCTGGGCACGGGCGATGCGATCTGGTTCAGCGATAAGAACTTCAATCCCGCCACTCCGCCGCATAAGCAGTTGGTAGCCGCCGGCACAGCGAACGCGGGCGTCGTCGATGAAGTTGAAAATCCCAATGCCGCGCCCGGAACAAACAACTTCTATGCGGAAGACGGGTACGGCGGTGGGTCTTTCGGCTCCCCCTCCTTTGGCGGAGGAACCTACAGCAACTGCTCCGACTCCGACGCGCCGGGCGTCGGTTCCGTGCTGAACTACCTGAGCACGCTGCCATACCAGGTGGACCCGAAGTGCGCACCCGGCCACTACTACCTGCTGAATAACTACAACCCGGGCTACTTCGGCAACGGACAGAATGCGTACAGCGATCACAACAAGGCGAATACGGTCTTCACCATTCCGCCATCCAGCCTGCGCAACATCGGCGATGAGCTGCTGGAGAGGAATGTCTCCTGGAAATATTATGGCGATCAGTGGAACATCTACAAGAACGATCCATACCAGCAGGTTGTGGGCGATACGTATTGCAACATCTGCAACTTCTTCCAGTACTCCCGCAACATCATGACCAACGCCAAGGTGCGCACCGAACATCTGAAAGACACCGCCGATTTCTATAAGGACATCACGGATGGCACGCTTCCCGCAGTGTCGTACGTGAAGCCAAGCGGCCTGGTGGACGGTCACCCGGCGTCATCGAAGCTCGACCTGTTCGAAGGCTTCGTAAAGAAGATCGTCGACGGCGTCCATAACAATCCGGCGCTCTGGAAAGATACCGCCATCTTCGTGACCTTTGACGAAGGCGGCGGCTACTACGACTCCGGCTACGTCCAGCCAGTCGATTTCTTCGGCGACGGGACGAGGATCCCGCTGATCGTGGTCTCCCCTTACACCAAGCCGGGCGCCATCTCGCACGACTACACCGATCACGTCTCCATTCTCAAGTTCATCGAGAAGAACTGGGAGTTGAAGCCGCTGACCGGTCGCAGCCGCGATAACCTGCCCAATCCAAAGCAGAATGGCGCAAACCCGTACGTCCCCACCAACAGCCCGGCCATAGGAGACCTGATGGATCTCTTCCACTTCAACGGCCAGGCCGCCATTCAGTAACGGAAGCGCTGACCCACATCGCCGGCCCTGCAAACGATCGCGGCCGGCGATCTGCATTTTGCCGGTGCGCCGAAAAGCCGAGTCGCGTCAGAACGTAAACGAAACGCCTGCCGACACGCGATCCTGGCGCAGCAGCCCGTCGAGCACCGGGCCAATCTCCGTAAGCGTGGAACCATCCTCATAATCCAGGCCGTCAAGAATATCTTTCCGTGACTTGGACCAGAAGTCCGGCTGCGAGGTAAGCGTCTCGCGGAAATCGGTGCGTACCATCCATCGCGGAGTTACCCGATAGCGAATACCCCCGCCATACGTGAGGCCCACTTGAAAGATTCCTCCGCCCTCGAGCGGCGGCGTGCTCCCGAAGTTATATGCGGCGCTGATCAACCCGATATTGCTCAATCCCAGACGATACCAACTGGGCGCCTTCTTGATGGGGGCATCGCTGAGATGCATGAGCTGCAGCGATGGCCCGACGGCAAAATACGGACGGAGTCGCGATGTCCTGGGGCGGACGTTGATCAGCAGGTTGTAGGCGAACTGGGAGGTACGCAGGCCGGTGGAGGCGAAGGCAAACTGGTTCTGGATGGACTCGCTGGTCGTTTCATTATCGATGACCGCCAACCCGAGATCGAAGGTCGTAAGGCTGTAGTCAAAGCTGAACTCGTGCGAGAGATATTTCTGCGAGTCGAGCGTGATCGAACCGCCGACGTTGCCCCCATTGTCGAGTCCGTTGCCGAGCACCAGCAGCACGAACGGCTCGGGCGGCTGCACCGATTGGAAGAGATAGCCGATAGCTCCGCCGTTTCCGCCGAAGTAGCCCAGCCATCCCCCGTGCAGCCCAAGCTCGACCGAAGGGGGTGTCCAGGAAGCGGCGCGTGTCGACCGATCCCGAGGCTTGGGTTTCGCTTTTGAGGCTGGCGGCAGTTCGGCAGCGAGGCGTGGGTCGGCGTCCTGGCCAATGGTGTAATCGGCGCCGTTGAGCTCCATCTCCCGGGTTGGCCGGGGACCCTCTTTTTTCTTAGTCGTGAGATAGCGGACCCCGGAGTACGCCATGACACCTACATTGTCCCTGATCAGATTGTTCTTCAGGGTGAGGACAGTTTGCCGGGTTGTTCGGTCGAGCACGTTCCCATGGATCTGCAAGGGCTTAGCGCTGTCTCCTGCCGACTCCTTCGTCGGGTCTTCGCAGTCACTCAGGCGGAGCACCGCGACCTTACCGTCCGTCACCAGCGCCTCGTCGGTTCCGTTCTTCGCATCCAGAGGGACCCATGGCCGCGCGACAAGCTGTACTTCAGAGACACATCCGGTAAAGATCAGATCGTCGACAACCTTGGCGCGTTCATTGTCGATATGGGTGTCGATGAGGTGGATGAATGTCTTGTTGCTCTTGGAAAAGCCGATTCCGATGTCATGCGTCGAGGATGATGTCCAGACCGTCTCGCCCTTCCACAGTTGATTACTCTTCCAGATACGCAGGTGGTGCCGCTTGGAAAATGTATTGAGCGTTTTGGCATAGGCGTACTCCGGCGGCTTGCCGTCGAGGTGCAGCATCGACATGGGCGCGCTGCGATAGCCCTGGTTTTCCGCGATGGAGCGAACGGTGCGGTAGGTCGTCTCGGCCGTGAGAGGATCGACAGGCACCCATCCGCTGGCGGAGAAGGCCCGTTCGAGCGCGCCGGCGTCTGCGATGAATACCAAATTGGTCAAATCCGATGGAATGTTCGATTGATCGGTATAGGTGCGGAACGGTAGATCACGCACCATCTGGCCGAGGGCTGTCTTCCCCTCCGGCGAGCTAACGATCGGAGGGAGAACCGGAGCATGTCCTCCGGAAAACTCGATGGGCGATGTGAGCTGTGCCGACACTTCGGCGCCGGCAGGAAGGGAGATCTCCGGCTCGGAAAATCGCAGCACGGCTGTGGACGCCGTCAGCGTAAAGATCGCGGCCATCGGATTTCCAAGCGCCAGGGTCCCAACGATGCCGGAGGCGCGGTGGCTCAACGTAGAGGTGGAACGTATCCCTTCGATGCGACCCTTTTTGTTGATGCTCTCGCGCGCATTTTCCACCTCCGTCAGACGAGTCTGCAAAGGAACGGTCTCGCCACCCGCGAGCACCAGGTGATCCAGGCGCAGATCGATTTCGGCTGTCTCATGCACCAGGCCGATACCTACCTTGCGCACTTCGACCACCGTCCCATCAACTGCGGTGCCGATGGGAAGGAGAATGTTTCCATCCTGGCTCACGGGCGCAACCAGAACACCGGTGATTTTGGTCCCCTTGCGGGTGGAATAGGAGCTGATCGGTTGCTGCAGGCGAACCTCCAGCGCAGTTCCGGCCGGGATGGTCTCGGCGCACAGGCGTGATCCGGCAAGCGGAAGCAACGCAAGGCAGGAGCAGGTGAGCAAAAGAAGGAGAGCGCGTCCGTCCCGCCGGGTATAGGCCCGTCTCCGGATAGCTTTCAGCAGAATTGCAATAGACATGCATCTCTCCCGGCGCGCCTGAGCGTACCACACTCCCGGCCGAAGTTGCCCTCCCCCGTTAGGCACCCTACAATCGAAAGAAGACGCCAGCCGCGCTCTTCTGCAGCCGCAAAGGGAACTCAAGCCGGTGTCTTCGAAAGAAGTTATGATTGAGACTCCCGTTCCTGAAGCGCTGACCTTTGACGACGTTCTCCTCGTTCCCGCATACAGCGATGTCGTTCCAGCCCAGGTGAGCACGCAGACGCGGCTCACGCGGCGCATCGTGCTGAATACGCCGCTGCTCTCCGCCGCCATGGACACCGTGACGGAGTCGCGCCTGGCTATCGCCATGGCGCAACACGGCGGACTGGGTATCATCCATCGCAACCTCACGGTAGAACACCAGGCGGGCGAAGTAGACAAGGTAAAGCGGTCGGAGAGCGGCATGATCGTCGATCCGGTGACCATCGGGCCGGAGCAGCTCATCTCCGATGCGCTCGAGGTAATGCGGCGCTACAAGATCTCCGGCGTCCCGGTGACCCAGGGTCGCAAGTTGGTCGGCATCCTGACCAATCGCGACCTGCGCTTTGAGACGCGCACCGATATACCAATCGGAAGCGTGATGACCAAAGACAATCTCATCACCGTTCCCGTTGGCACAACGCTCGAAGAGGCCGAACAGATCCTGCATCATCACCGCGTTGAGAAGCTGCTGGTGGTCAACGATCAGTACGAGTTGAAGGGCCTGATCACCGTCAAGGACATTCAAAAGAAGCTGAAATATCCCAGCACCGCCAAGGACGAGCAGGTCCGCCTGCGGGCGGGCGGGGCTATTGGCGCGACGGGCGACTACTTGGAGCGCGCCGAAGAGCTGGTCAAAACCCGGGTGGACGTGCTCTCGATCGACTCCGCGCACGGGCACTCTTCGCGCGTCCTTGAAGCCGTGCGGCTCATCAAGAAGAAATTTGCGCAGGTCGATCTACTGGCCGGGAACGTGGCCACCTACGAGGGGGCTCTCGCGCTCATCGACGCCGGCGCGGACGCGATCAAGGTGGGCATCGGGCCCGGATCGATCTGTACCACCCGCATGGTGACGGGCGCGGGCATGCCGCAGATCACCGCCATCAGCGAATGCTACCGGGCGGCAAAAGAACGCGACATTCCGTTGATCGCCGATGGCGGCATCAAGTACTCCGGCGACATCACCAAGGCTATGGCCGCGGGCGCCAGCGCCGTCATGATTGGGTCACTCTTCGCCGGCGTGGATGAGAGCCCGGGCGAGACCATTCTCTATCAGGGCCGCTCCTTCAAGGCCTATCGCGGCATGGGTTCGCTGTCGGCCATGGCGCAGGGCTCGGGCGAGCGCTACTTCCAGAGCTCGCGCGATATGGACGAGGTGCCCAGCCGCACGGAGAACGTCGGCAACCGCGAACGCGCCAACGGCAACCGCTTCGCCAAGTATGTGCCGGAAGGCATCGAGGGCCGCGTGCCCCACCGTGGACCGCTGGAATCGATGGTCTACCAACTGGTAGGCGGGCTGCGGTCAGGCATGGGCTATCTGGGCTGCAACACGATTGAAGAGCTGCACGAGAAGGCGCGCTTCGTGCGCATCTCCAACGCCGGCCTGCGCGAGAGCCACGTCCACGACGTCATCATCACCCGCGAAGCCCCCAACTACCACGTCGAATAGGTGCTCGCCACACGGGTGGACGCGCTTCGCGCCAATGCTGCCAATTCTAAGGGCGTGTGCTGACCATTGCTCCATCGGATGATCCGATAGAGCTCCGCACATCGCACAGGTAATGGGCGTGCCGATTGATACTGCAGTCTTGTGCGCGGAACTATCGGCAGTGAATGCCGGCGCCGCTGCTCTGTGCGAGGGTCTCGATGAAGACCAGCTTGCCTGGCGGCCTCATCCGGGCAAGTGGTCCATCGCGGAGAACCTCATCCACCTCCGCACTACCACCGCAGTCTTCCTGCCAGCGGTCGATCGCGCTCTCCAGCAAACCCTGCACAGAGATCTGCGCAGTACAGGGCCATTCCGTCTGAGCTGGTACGGTCGCTTGCTGGTCCGGTACGTAGAGCCGCCGCCGGTCATCCGGCTTCCCGCCCCGAAGGCGCTACGTCCGCTGCCTGGCTCACCTGCATGCGCGCTGGAGAGTTTCCTCCGGTCGCAGGCGGCCATGATGCAGCGCATCGAGACTGCCAATGGATTGGACCTGGCAGCCTTGCGCTTCCCATCACCGTTGGCAAGCTACGTCAGGATGAATCTGCTGGAATTTTTTTCGGTGTTCAACGGACATGCGCGCCGCCATCTGTGGCAAGCGAACAACGTGCCGCGGGAATTGCCGGCTGCTGAACGAGTCTGATCACCAGCTCTGAGGTGACCGGGCTTCAACGCGGCAAAAAAGAAACGCACCTCTCGCGAGGTGCGCTGTTCACTCACTGCAATCCTCAGAGAAGCAGAAAGGGCTAGGCTTGGGGCTCGCCGCCCTCGGCGCCGGCGCCCTGCTCCGCCATCGCCTTGTCCATCTCTTCGCGGCGCTTCTGCCGGGCTTCGGCGCGCTTCTGCCGCTTCTCGTCCTGCACCTGCTCGGAGCCGAGTAGCTCCAGGAAGGCGGTCTCGCCCCCATCGCCCTTGCGGAAGCCGATGCGCACAATCCGGAGATAGCCGCCCTGCCGGTCGCCATAGCGTGGAGCCACAGTCTCAAACAGGCGCTTCACCGCATCGTCGGTCATCAGGAACGCGTGCGCCTGACGACGGGCGTGCAGGTCACCCCGCTTGCCCAAGGTAATCATTTTTTCTACATGGGGACGCACGGCCTTGGCCTTCGTCACCGTCGTGACGACGCGATCTTCCATAAGGACGGACGTCACCAGGTTGCGCAGCAGCGCGCGGCGGTGGCTGGTATTGCGTCCGAGTTTGAATCCTGCTTTGCGATGGCGCATGGCGAGTCTCTCTTGTTTCAGGGATCAGGTGTCAGGGATCAGGGTTCAGGGTTGAAGATCAGCGCGACATCCTCCTGATCCCTGACCCCTGCTTCCTGACCCCTGGTAACTAAAAGTTCTCCGGCTCGTTCTGGAGCGGCACATCCAGGCTGTCCAGATCGTCTTCGTCATCTTCGTAACGGCTGTAGCTCTGGGCCAGCGTCTGGGCCGGCAATACGCTGGTCGGTCCGGGCACCGCGTTGCCGTTCTCGTCGATCTTCATACCCAGAGACAGACCCATCTGCGCCAGGATTTCCTTGATTTCATTCAGGGATTTCCGGCCGAAGTTCTTGGTCTTCAGCATCTCCGGTTCAGTCTTCTCGACCAACTCGCCGATGGTCTGGATATTTGCATTCTTCAGGCAGTTGTAGCTGCGCACCGACAGTTCAAGCTCCTCGACCGACCGGTTGAGGTTCTCGTTGCGCAACTGCATGCGCCCCTCGTCCGCCTGGTGTTCAGCTTCAATCTCTTCCTCGAAGTTGATGAAGATGCTCATGTGGTCCTTGATCAGCTTGGCCGCCAGACCGACTGAATCCGCCGGAAGCACGGAGCCGTTGGTCCACACTTCGAGCGTCAGCTTGTCGTAATCGGTGATCTGACCGAGACGCGCCGCATCCACGGCATAGTTCACCTTGCGCACGGGCGAGTGAACGGAGTCGACGGGAATGAAGCCGATACCCAGATCGCTGTCGAAGTTTTTGTCTGCCGAAACATAGCCGCGGCCACGCTTCAGGCGCATCTCCATGTCCAGCTTGCCGCCTTCACTGATGGTGGCGATGTATACGTCTTTGTCCAGGATCTCTACGTCGCCGTCCGCTTCAATCATGCCGGAGGTCACAATGCCCGCCTGCTCCACCCGCAAGTAGAGCGCCTTCGGGCCCTCGCCGTTCAGCTTGAACGGAATCTGCTTCAGGTTCAGGATGATGTCGGTCGCGTCTTCCACGACGCCGGTGATCGATTGGAACTCGTGCAGCACACCTTCGATCTTGACCGCGGTGACCGCTGCGCCCTCAATGGATGAAAGCAGCACGCGCCGCAGGGCGTTGCCGATGGTGGTGCCGAAGCCGCGCTCGAAAGGCTGAGCGCTGAACTTCCCGTATTTGTCTGTGAGCGTCTCGGTTTCCACCGCAAGACGCTTCGGCTTTTGAAATCCTCTCCAAAGCATGTGTATCACTCCATGCACAGCTAGCGTCGCGAAGCATTCTGCAACGGCTGCGCCTGTTTCTCCCGATTTGTTGAAAACGGTTGGTTGGTGGATGTCCCCCACCTGGGGGACGTGGACCCGGCAACCCGAAGCCGCCGGGAAAATCTCGCCGAGCGCCACGCGGCGCTTGGCCTGCCGTAGAGTTCTTTACTTGCTGTAAAGTTCCCTACTTGCTGTAAAGTTCCCTACTTGCTGTAAAGTTCGACGATCAACTGCTCGTTGAGCGGCAGATGCACGTCCTCGCGCTTCGGCAGCGCGACGATCTTGCCTGAAAGACCGGCATGATCGACCTGCAGCCACTGCGGCGCATGCTGATGGCTGGCAAACTCGGTCGAGCTCTCGAGCACCGTCATCTTCTTGCTGTTCTCGCGGATGCGGATCTCGTCGCCCACATTCACCTGGTAGGACGGGATGTTCACCTTGCGGCCGTTCACTTCCACATGCCCGTGGCGGACGATCTGCCGTGCCTGGCGACGCGAGGAGGCAAAACCCAGACGGTAGGCTACGTTGTCC
This sequence comes from Acidobacteriaceae bacterium, assembly GCA_051001135.1. Taxonomy (GTDB): domain Bacteria; phylum Acidobacteriota; class Terriglobia; order Terriglobales; family Acidobacteriaceae; genus CAWHMN01. Next base: position 17,609 of record JBPCNO010000015.1, on the reverse strand, counting down.
AGACGGCGCTCCAGCTGCTGCAGCAGGATCTCGCCGGTGACGCCGGACGCGCGGTTGGCCTTCTCGTAATAGGCGCGGAACTGGCCTTCGAGCGCGAAGTAGATACGCTTGGCCTTCTGCTTTTCGCGCAACTGCAGGCCGTATCCGACGATCTTGACCTTGCGGTCGCGACCATGCTGTCCGGGCGCGAAATTGCGCTTGTCGATGGCGCACTTATCGCTGTGGCAGCGGGTGCCCTTCAGAAATAACTTGGTGCCTTCGCGACGGCAAAGACGACACACTGCTCCTGTATAACGTGCCAATGCTTTCTCCTGATATCAGAGGACGACCGGTTTACGAGCAAAGCTCTTCGTCCCGGTCCACCATCTCTTATTCTACTTGAATCGCCGCCGATTCGCCCTGCAGCGATTCACAGATGTTACACGCTTGCACCTTGCGTGGGCGGCGCACCAACTCGTTCTGACAATTGCCGCACGAGTTCGAGAGGGCCGCCGCACACGTTGCGCAGAACGTGCATTCGTAACTACAGATATACGCTTCGTCCGCGGCGGCAAGACGAGCGCCGCAGCGCTCGCACCCTTCCCGCATTTCGAGGGCCATGCAGGCCTCCCATCAAACCCTGCGCCGCTTGGGCGGACGGCAGCCGTTGTGCGGAATCGGCGTAACGTCGCGGATGGAGCGGACGTCGATGCCCGCCGCAGCCAACGCGCGGACTGCGGACTCGCGGCCGGAACCCGGACCGCTGACCCGCACATCCACCGAGCGCAAACCGTGGTCGCGCGCCTGGTTGGCCGCGTTCTGCGCTGCCTGCTGGGCCGCAAACGGAGTGCCCTTGCGCGATCCGCGGAAGCCGAGCGAGCCCGAACTCTTCCACGAGAGCGTGTTGCCGAGCCCATCCGTGATGGTTACGATGGTGTTGTTGAACGTGGCCTGAATGTGTACCAGACCATAAGGAACGTTCTTCCGCTCGCGCTTCTTGAATTTCTTGTTCTTGCCAGCCTTGCCGGCGCTGCCGCCCTGTGCTGCCTTCTGTGCCTTGGCCATTAGGTCTTGGTCGCTTTCTTCTTGCCCGCTACCGTGCCCTTACGCGGTCCCTTGCGGGTGCGCGCATTGGTGTGGCTCCGCTGTCCACGCACCGGCAGATTGCGGCGATGGCGGGTGCCACGGTAGGACTGGATGTCGATGAGCCGCTTGATGTGCATCGATTGATCTTTGCGCGCGTCGCCTTCGACGTTGCCTTCACTCTCGATCACCTGACGGATGCGGTTGACCTCATCCTCGCCGAGGTCCTGGACCTTCTTGAACGGATCCACGTTCGCAGCCGTCAAAATACGGTGCGCGCGCGGATCGCCGATCCCATAGATGTACGTAAGCGCGATCCGTGCCTGTTTATTGCGCGGCAGATCGACGCCAGCTATACGTGCCATGCTCTTCCTTCATCTGTGCCCGGCGCGGCTTCACCGCCCGAAGCGTCTATGCCGATCGATCTACAACTCCAATCGGCAGGTTGAAAGTGAAAACCGGGTTCATCGCAAGCCTTGACTTCGGCTAACTCGCCCGGAGATCACCCATGGGAAACGCCGTCTTTAGACAACAATGTCTAACCCTGGCGCTGCTTGTGCTTTGCATTCTCGCAGATCACCCGCACCACACCGCGGCGATGGATCACCTTGCACTTGTCACAAATCTTCTTTACCGATGCGCGAACCTTCATGAAAAAACAGCTCCTGGCTTCCAGCTACTAGCTTCCAGCAATCCATGCTCTCAGAACATGCGGCGCTCTTACCGCTGGTTCAGCTAAGCGCTAGAAGCTGGAGGCTAGAAGCTACTTATATCTGTAAACAATGCGCCCGCGATTCAGATCGTACGGGCTCAATTCCACGGCTACCCGATCGCCCGGCAGGATGCGGATGAAGTTCTTCCGCATGCGACCGGAGACGTGGGCCAGCACCTGGTGCTTATTCTCGAGTTCAACTTTGAACATCGCATTCGGCAACGTCTCGAGCACCGTCGCCATGACCTCAATCGCGTCTTCCTTCGACAATCCGCCGTCTCAGTTCCGCCCGCTTTCCCGCAGGCTATCCTTTTATTCTACCTGTTTATCGCCGCTTCAGGAGGTAAGGACCGCTGCGCCCTCGGCGGTTACTGCCACGGTATGCTCGAAATGGGCGCTCAAGCTCCCATCTTCGGTCACCGCCGTCCAGCCGTCTTTCAGCACGCGGACGCCTTCCTTGCCGGCATTCACCATCGGCTCGATCGCCAGAACCATGCCGGAGCGCAGCTTGAGGCCCTTCCCGCGCTGGCCAAAGTTGGGGATCTGCGGGTCTTCGTGCATGTGCGTACCAATTCCGTGGCCGACAAACTCCCGCACCACGCTGAAGCCTTCGCCTTCCACCACTTCCTGCACCGCCGCGCCCACATCCCCGAGCGTCGCGCCGGGCTTCACCGTCTCGATCGCCCGAGCCAGCGAGGCCTGGGTCACATCGAGCAGCCGCTGCGCCTTGCCGCCGATCTTGCCCACCGGAATCGTAATGGCGGAATCCCCGTAAAATCCGTCAATGACCACGCCACAGTCGACGGAGACGATGTCGCCGTCGCGCAGCACCCGGTCCGCCGATGGAATACCGTGGACCACCTGCTCGTTCACCGAGGTACAGAGTACGCACGGGAAGCCGTGGTACCCCTTGAAAGCCGGCTTCGCGCCGAGCTCTTCCATCTTCGCGACCGCCGCATTTTCCAGATCAAGCGTCGTAGCGCCGGGCTTGACCACCGCCCGCACATGCTCGAGGACCTGGCGCACGATCTGTCCGCTGCGCCGCATCTTCTCGACTTCCTGCGATGTCTTGATCACGATGGCCATCCGCCGCCTTACCCTCTAACTGATAAATTGCTTGAAATTCAAACGACTCAGCTACGGAACCGCACGACCGCGGACAAGATTCCGGCCGTCACATCGGCCACCGGCTGATCCCCGTTCACTTCCAGAAACCGTCCCAGCTCCCGGTAGTGCTCGACGACCGGCGCGGTCTGCTCCGCGTACGCGCGCATACGCTCGGCGAAGACCGACTCGACATCATCGGCACGTTGCACGAGCGGCGCGCCTTCCACATCGCACACCAGGTCATACGCGGGCGGCTGAAAATGGATGTTGTAGATGCGGTTGCAGGTGGGGCAGCTACGGCGTCCGGTAATGCGACGCAGCAACTGAGTGTACTCCACGCGCAGACTCACGGCAACCAACGGCAACGAGGCCCCAGCGCCCAAACCATCTCTCTTGAAACGCTCTCCGTCCAACTGTGGATCGGCCGCCAGGACTCCGTCCAGCCACTCGGCCTGACCCAGGGTCCGCGGAAACCCATCCAGCACATAGCCACGTTGGACGTCCGGCCGCTGCAGCCGCTGTGCCACCATGGCGTTGACCACGTCATCGGAGACCAGATCTCCGCGATCCATCACCATCCTGGCCGCACGGCCGAGCTCCGTCTGCAGAGCGACATTCTCCCGCAGAATGTCGCCGGTCGAAATTTGAGGAATACCCCAGGCCGCCACGATGGCCTGCGCCTGGGTACCCTTGCCCACCCCGGGCGCTCCCATCAGAAGTACGGGGCCGGGAACAAATCCGGACGGAATGGACTCACCCATTGCGGACCCTTCCGGAGTCGACCGGGCGATACCCGAGGACGCGTCCACTACCAGGAGCGCCTTCCACGAACGCGGCCGCTGCGGGGCGAAAAGCCCTCATAATGCCGCATGATGAGCTGCGATTCGACCTGGTTGATCGTATCCATGGCCACGCCGACCACGATCAGCAGCGAGGTGCCGCCGAAGTAGAAGTTCACGTTCAGGCCGTGGGTCACCCAGATGGGCAGCTTCTCAAAGAATGGACCGAGCAGCCAGAGATTATTCAGATGAATGCCGCTGATGAGGATCTGCGGAATGAGCGAGATGATCACCAGGTACAGGGCGCCCACCAGCGTGATGCGCGTCAGGATGTCATTGATGTAGTCCGAGGTACGCCGTCCCGGGCGAATACCAGGAATAAAGCCGCCGTACTTGCGCATGTTGTCCGCGATGTCATCGGGACGGAAGACGATCGAAATATAGAAGTAGGCGAAGAAGATGATGGCGACGATATAGAGCAGTTCGTACCACGGCTCACCCGTACGCAGCGCGTCGAAGATGCGGGTTAGCCACTCATGGCTGCGCACGAAGTTCGAATTGGCAAACAGCAGTGGCGCGGAGAGGATGGAGGCGGCGAAGATCACCGGCATGACGCCGCCGGAGTTCACCTTGAGTGGCAGGTGCGTGGACTGGCCGCCCATCAGCCGGCGGCCCACGATGCGCTTGGCGTACTGCACCGGGATGCGCCGCTCGCTGCGCTCCACGTAGACGATGAAGGCCACGATCACGATCATCGCTACCACCAGCAACACCAGAGCCGGGACCGTGAAGGCGCCCCAGGCCTGGGTGCGCGCCTTGTCGATGAGGTCCTGAATACCCCGCGGCAGCCCTACCACGATGCCGGCAAAGATCAGCAGACTCATGCCGTTGCCGATGCCGCGGTCGGTAATCTGCTCACCCAGCCACATGATGAAGGTGGTGCCGGTGGTCAGCGTGAGCACCGTCATCAACACAAAACCGGGGCCGGGATTGAGCACATAGGAGACGCCGCCCGCGCCATGCGAGAGCGTCAGCGCGATGGCAAAGGACTGGACGATGCCCAGCACGACCGTGACATAGCGGGTCCACTGCGTGATCTTGCGGCGGCCGATCTCGCCTTCCTTCTGCAGCTTGGCCAGCGGCTCATAGACCACGGTGAGCAACTGAAAGATGATCGACGCCGTGATGTAGGGCATGATGCCGAGGGCAAACACCGTGAGCCGGCGCAGGTTGCCGCCGCTGAACAGATCCACAAGACCGAGGGCGGAGCCGCTCTGCTGATCGAAGAACTGCGAGAGCAGCGTGGTGTTGACGCCCGGCGTGGGGATGTGCGAGCCCAGACGGTAGATGGCAAGCATGGCCAGCGTAAACAGAACGCGTTTACGCAGGTCAGGGATACGAAAGATGTTGGCCAGCTTTTCAAACATAGGGATGCTGCCTGCGCCTAATACTGCTCTGAAACATGTGCTGCGTTGGTGACGTTTGAACCCGGGATCCGTGCGCGTGCTCCGCCGAACGGAAAACCTGAGTCGGGAATGTTTATCCGAGAACGATGGCCTTGCCGCCCGCCTTTTCGATCTTCTCCTGCGCCGACTTCGAGAACTTGTGCGCGTGGACGGTGACCGCGGTCGTCAACTCGCCGTTGCCCAGGACCTTGATCAGCCCCTTCTTCTTCTTGAGCAGCCCCAGGTCGATCAGCTTCTCGAGCGTGAGTTCGTTCTCATTCAGCTCGGCGATACGATCCAGATTGAGGACGGTGTATTCGGTGCGGAAGATGTTGGTGAAGCCGCGCTTGGGCAAACGGCGATGCAGCGGCATCTGGCCGCCTTCAAAGCCGCGCATCAGGCTGGAGCCGGAACGCGAGCCCTGGCCCTTGTGGCCCCGGGTGGATGTTTTTCCCATGCCCGAGCCCATGCCGCGGCCAACGCGCTTGCGGTTCTCGTTCGCCTTCTTTGGCGCACGCAGATTGGAGAGATTGATAGCCATTATTTCCTCGCTCAACGCCGGCGGCCTTCAGGGCTTGTAGCCCGGGCCAGCCGACTCGCTTGATGGATCGCCGCCACAAAGACGGCTGTCCAGAGTGTAAATGCGCCCAGGGCGCGGATCAAAGATGCAGAGCGACCCGGGCCTTAGCCCGAGCTAGCGCTCCTAGCCTTCGAGAATGCGTACCAGATGCGGGATCGTCTTGACCATGCCGCGGACGGAGGGTGTATCTTCCCGCTCCACGACCTGGTTGAGCCGGGTGAACCCGAGCCCCACCACGACGCGCTTGTGCTTCTTGGGAGTCGAGATCTTGGACCGGTAGTACTGCAGACGCAGCATGCCCTTGCCTGTGCTGATCTCTGCGCCGACCTTGGGGTTGACTTCTGCCATGACTATAGCTCCTCTACCTGCTTACCGCGCAGCGCTGCCACTTCCGTGCGGTCGCGCAGTTGCGTCAACGCATCGAAGGTCGCCTTGACCACGTTGTGCGGGTTGGCCGTGCCCAGACTCTTGGTCAGCACGTTCTGCACCCCCGCCGAGGTCATCACCGCGCGCACCGCGCCGCCGGCGATCACGCCCGTGCCTTCTGGGGCTGGCTTCAACAGCACCTGTCCGGACCCATAGCGGCCCAGCACCTGGTGCGGAATGGTGGTCTCGGAGAGGTTGATCCGGAACAGATTCTTCTTGGCGCTCTCAATCCCCTTACGGATAGCCTGCGGGACCTCTTTCGCCTTGCCGGAGCCGTAGCCCACGACGCCGGCGGCGGGATCGCCGATCACCACCAGAGCCGCAAACGACATGTTCTTGCCGCCCTTCACCACCTTGGTCACGCGGTTGATGGAGACCACCTGATCCTTCAGGTTGTACTGGCCGGCATCAAGCTTCTTCTTCAGTATTGCCATGCTTCCCCTGCATCCTTCCGAGCGTCCGCATCCGCGGCTGCTCTCCGCCTGTTTCCCTGGAAATCCAGACTAGAACTCGAGACCAGCCTCGCGCGCAGCGTCGGCCAGCGCCTTGATGCGGCCGTGATAGAGATACCCGCCGCGATCAAAGACCACCTTCTTGACGCCCTTCTCGCGCGCCCGCTCCGCCACCAGTTTGCCGATCTCGCGCGCCGCCTGGACGTTGCCGCCGGTCTTGACCTTGTCCGCGAGCGAGGAGGCCGAGGCGACCGTGGTGCCCGCCGCGTCATCGATCACCTGCGCGTAGATGTGGCTGAGGGAACGGTACACGTTCAGACGCGGGCGTACCTCCGTACCCTGCATCCGCTCGCGAATACGGGTGTGAACGCGCTGCCGAACAATATTTCTCTGCCGTTGCGTAATCATCGTATCTTCCTATGGGCGGAACCGCCCCGCGGTCCCGTTCGGATAACTCGGTTCTAAATCGTTAAGAGCCTGGGTTCACTGCTGTAAGCGACCGGTCTACTTGGCGCCCGTCTTGCCTACCTTCTTCTTGAGCTTCTCATCCACATAGCGGACGCCCTTGTTCTTATACGGATCGGGCTTGCGCAGGGAGCGCATATCCGCCGCCACCTGGCCGACCTTCTGGCGATCGATGCCGCTCAACGTGACCCGCGTCTGCTTGGGATCGATGGCCGCGGTTACGCCGGTGGGCAGCGGGAACTCGATCTGGTGCGAATAGCCAAGCGTAAAGACCACCGTGTTCTTGCCCTTCAGCTCCGCACGATAACCGATGCCGACGATGTCCAGCTCCTTGACCCAGCCCTTGGTCACGCCCACTACGGCGTTCGACAACAGTGCCCGGGTAAGCCCGTGGATGGCGGCCAGCGAGTCATTCTCACGGGTGGCCACCACGTGACCATCCTGCTGCTCAAGCGCAATACCCTTGGGCAGAATCGATTGCAGCTTGCCCTTGGGGCCTTCGACCACCACGTTGGCGCCCTGGACCGTATACTTCACGCCCGCGGGCAACGGGATCGGCTGTTTTCCTATGCGTGACATCTCTGCTTATCCTTTAACGGCTTGCGAGTCCCGAGAGCATTCGATGCCCTCGTTCCACTGCAGCCCGGGCGATCTACCTGCCCGTACTTCTACTATTTCGAGCGAAACCCTACCAAACTTCGCAGAGAATCTCGCCGCCGACGCGCTCCCGGCGCGCCTGCCGGCCGGTCATCACGCCGCGCGGGGTGGTGAGAATATTGATGCCCAGGCCGCCCTGCACGCGACGGATCTCATCGCGGCTGACATAGACTCGGCAGCCCGGACGCGAGACTCGCTGCAGATCCCGGATCGCGGCCTCGTTGTTCGGACCGTACTTCAGGTAGACACGCAGCACCTTGCGGCCATCCTCTTCCGTGGCCTTGTAGTTGGCGATGTAGCCCTCTTCCTTCAGGATGCGGGCGATCTCCGCCTTGAGCTTCGAGGCGGGAACATCCATTTTCTGATGGCGGGCACGGAGTGCGTTGCGGATGCGGGCCAAAAAATCTGCGACTGGATCGGTCAAACTCATGCTTTCTCCTTCATCTCCCGTTCGCTCTGCGTCTTTTTATGGGACAGACGCGGAGAACCTGCGGAGATGGTTGCCGCTCACTCTGTCCTGCTGTTCCAGGTTCAGGGCAAGCGTTGCTTGTACTCAACTCACTGTACTCAACCAACATCCTGTGCGCCGCACACCCATCTGGAGCGTGGCAGCGGATTGGCTACCAGGAAGATTTGACGACGCCGGGAATGTCTCCGCGCAATGCCAGCATGCGGAAGCAGAGACGGCAGAGACCGAACTTGCGCAGAAAGGCGCGCGGACGTCCGCACAACTGGCAGCGGTTGTGCTGGCGGCTGGAAAACTTCGGCTTGCGGGCGTCTTTGACGCGCTTCGCTGTGGTTGACATAAATTCCTCTCTCCTGCTCCTGCTCTGCCCCTGAAGGCCGGTTATGCGGCCTGACGGAAGGGCATACCGAACTGCCGCAGCAGCGCGCGCGCCTGATTGTCATCCCGCGCTGTGGTCACAATAGTGATGTTCATGCCCTTGAGCTTCTCTACCCGGGCGTAATCGATCTCGGGAAAGATAAGCTGGTCGCGCACCCCGAGGGTATAGTTGCCGCGGCCGTCGAAGCTCTTGGTCGAGACTCCGCGGAAGTCGCGGACGCGCGGCAGCGCGATCGAGATCAACCGGTCGAGAAACTCGTACATGGTCTCGCCCCGCAGCGTGACCATCGCGCCGATGGGCATGCCCTCGCGCACCTTGAACGCCGCAATCGACTTCTTGGCGCGCGTGGTGACGGGCTTCTGCCCCGCGATCGCGGCCAGGTCGGCCACCAGCGGATCGAGCAGCTTCACGTTCTGCGTCGCTTCACCCAGTCCCATGTTCAGGACAATCTTTTCCAGGCGGGGAACCGCCATGTGATTGTCAAGCGCAAGCTCTTTCTGGAGTGCCGGCTTGATCTCTTTCTCGTACTTCTCCCGCATTCTTGATGCCATCGCTTGTCCTACCTCAACTCTCTTCACGGTTTCGGGTTGGATGAACCTTCCATCCGTGTACCGGTTCGTGATGCTCGCCTGCCCACCACTCCGGCGGGTGCGCCGCTATTTCTTCTTCTTGGGGTTGAGCGTCTGCCCGCACTTCTTGCAGACGCGCACCTTGGTATCGCCTTCAAACTTGTGGCCCACGCGGGTCGGTCCGCAATCGCTGCACACCAGCATCACGTTCGAGATCTGCAGCGGCGCCTCCTGCTCGGCGATGCCGCCCTTGATGTTCTTCTGCGGATTCGGGCGCACGTTCTTCTTGATCACGCGCACGTGCTCCACCAGCACCTTGTTCTTGTCCGGCAGAACGCGCAACACGCGCCCGCGCTTTCCTTTGTCGCTGCCGGTGATCACTTCCACCGTATCGTTCCGCTGTATGTTCAACCCTGCCATTTCAAACTCTCCGTAAGCCAGATATCCGGCCTGCCACTCGCCACACCCGCTGCTCGATCACGTCTAGATGACTTCAGGGGCGAGCGAGACGATCTTCAGAAATCTCTTCTCGCGCAACTCGCGTGCCACCGGACCGAAGACGCGCGTACCCACCGGCTCGCCGGCATCGTTGATCAGGACCGCGGCATTCGAATCGAAGCGGATGTAGGTGCCATCGCGGCGGCGCGATTCCTTGCGCGTCCGCACCAGCACCGCCTTGACCACTTTGCCCTTCTTCACCTGACCATCCGGCGACGCTTCCTTGACCGAGGCCGTGACCACATCGCCCAGGCTGGCCGTCCGCCCGCTCGCGCCACCCAACGGCAGAATCACCTGCAGTTTGCGCGCGCCGGAGTTATCGGCGACCTCGAGCATCGTTCTCATCTGCACTGACATATGTAATTCTCCGTCTTTCGGGTCCGTCTTAACGGCTCCGTCTTAACTCAAGGCCTTACAGCGCGCCTGCTACTTCGCTTCCGCCGCGGCGGCGGCTTCGGCGGCCCGCACCTGGGCCAGGGCCGAGCGGCGCAGAATCTCCTGCAACTGCCAGCGCTTCAGCTTGCTCAACGGCCGGGTCTCACGGATCCGCACCTGGTCGCCCACACGGGCGGTGTTTTCCTCGTCGTGCGCGTAAAACTTCTTGGTCTGGCGGATCACCCGCTTGTACTTGGGGTGCGCGCGGCGCATCTCGACTTCGACCACAATGGTCTTCTGCATCTTGGTCGAGACTACCTGGCCAACCTTCTCATTGCGGCGGTCGGTCTGCTGGAGCTGCTCGGGCGTCATCACTACTTCACTCATGGTTAACGAGCCTCCTGCTTGGCCGTCTTGCTGCTCTTGGACTTGCTGGTCTTGTTTGTCTTCGGCGCGGCAGCTACCCGCGTCTTGAGGGTCTTGCCCGATGCCTTCCTGGCCGAGGCCTTCGCGGCCTTCTCGGATTTGTCGGATTTGTCGAGCGCAGCCGTGCCGCCATGCGCAGCAGCCCGCAGGCCGAGCTCCCGCTCGCGCCCGATCGTCTTGATCCGTGCAATGTCTTTTCTGAGGCCGCGCAGCTTCTTCACGCCCTCTGTCTGCCCCAGCTTCATCTGAAAGCGGAGCCGGAACAGCTGCTCTGCCGCCTGCTGCTCCTCATGCTTGAGCTCGTGTGCTCCCAGGTTGCGAATCTTATCTAATTCCATCGTCGTCTCGTCTCAAATCCATCTTCGGGCAACTGGTCCTGGCGCCGTCTGGCGCCTAAGCCAATGCCCCTTGAAAGCCTTCCGTGCGGCAACTACTTCGCGGCTGCGACCTGCGTGGTCACATCGTGGCGCATCACAAAGCGCGTAGTGAGCGGGAGCTTGTGCGCGGCCAGGCGCATCGCCTCCCGCGCCAGCTCCGGCGTCACGCCTTCCATCTCAAACAGCACCTTGCCCGGGCGCACCACCGCGACCCAGTGATCCGGCGCTCCCTTGCCTTTGCCCATACGGGTTTCAGCGGGCTTCTTGGTGACCGGCTTGTCCGGAAACAGGCGGATCCAGATCTTGCCGCCGCGCTTCACGAAACGCGTCATCGCGACGCGGCTTGCTTCGATCTGACGATCCGTGATGTAGCCGCACTCCATGACCTTCAACCCGTAATCTCCAAACGACAGCTCGGAGCCGCGCCATGCCTTGCCCCGCATGCGTCCGCGCTGCTGCTTCCGGTACTTCACCTTCTTCGGCATCAACATAGATTCAGCCTCTAGCTTCCAGCCGCCAGCTTCCAGCTACCTCACCCGGCGCCCAGCGGCAACTCACAACTTCTCTTCGCGGCAGCGCAGCTAGCAGCTAAAAGCTGGTAGCTGAAAGCTGCCCTAAAACACCGAGCTGCCCAGCTCCTTGGGCTGCCGGCGCCGCTGCTCGTAGATATCCCCGCGATAGATCCAGGTCTTCACGCCGATGATGCCGTAGGTGGTGTGCGCCTCTGCGAAGCCGTAGTCGATATCCGCGCGCAGCGTGTGCAGCGGAAGACGGCCTTGCAGATACCACTCGGAACGGGCGATCTCGTTGCCGTTGAGACGGCCCGATACGCGGACCTTGATGCCCTTGCAGCCGAAACGCAGCGCCGAATCGACCGCCATGCGCATCACGCGGCGGAATCCGGAGCGTTTCTCGAGCTTGAGCGCAATGCTCTCAGCCACCAGTTGCGCATCGAGCTCGGGCTTATTGACTTCAAGGATATCAATAAACACGTCGCGATTGGTGCGCTTTTGCAGATCGGCCTTGAGCTTGTCGATCTCCGCGCCCTTGCGGCCGATCACAATGCCCGGGCGAGCCGTGCGGATGATGAGACGCAGCTTGTTGCCCGGCCGCTCCACCTCCACCGAACTCACCCCGGCGAGCTTCAGCTTCTCCTTCAGCTCGCGCTTCAGGTGCACGTCCTCGATCAGCAGCTTGTCATAGCCGCGCTCCACGAACCAGCGCGACCGCCACGGCTTGTTTACCCCTAGCCGGAACCCATAAGGATGGACTTTCTGTCCCATACGCTTCCTTTACTTGGCCGCTTTCGCGGTCTTCTTGCCCTTGGAGTTAGCCGCGGCCTTCTTTACCGGAGCCTTCTTCGCTGTCTTCTTTGCGACCTTCTTGGCCGCCGTACGCTTAGGCTTGGTCGCCGCGGCGCTGTCGGAGGTGACCGTCGTCGCCAGACCGGCCTGCTTGCGCTCCGCCACCGCGATGACGATGTGCGCGAGCCGCCGCTGATAACGGAAGGCCCGTCCCATCGGCGCGGGGCGGATACGCTTCATCCGCGGTCCGTCGTTTGCCAGGGCGCTCTTGACGTAGAGATTGTCCACGTCCACATCCAGCCCCTGCTCATCGCTCAGATAGTTGGCGTTCTGCACTGCCGACCGCAGCACCTTTTCAATCAACGGCGCCACGCCCTTCTTGGTGAAGGCGACGGTCTGGAGCGCCTCGCCTACCCGGCGTCCCTTGATCAGGTCGAGCACCAGGCGCGCCTTCTGCGGCGACACGCGCTGGAAGCGCGCTTCAGCTCGAAACTCTCGTGTGTCCAGTTGCATTGGCATCTCTTCCTTCAGTCCTGCCTGTTCCCGATCCGCGCGGTCCCTGTTCCCCGATCCCGCGTTAGCGGGGCTTCGATGAAGACTCAGAGCTCTTGGCCGAGTGTCCCTTGAACGTCCGTGTCGCCGAAAATTCGCCCAGCTTATGACCCACCATGTTCTCTGTCACATACACCGGGATGAACTTCCTCCCGTTGTGCACAGCGATGGTGTGGCCCACCATATCCGGGTGAATGGTCGAACGGCGCGACCAGGTGCGGATCACTTTCTTGTCATTTGCCTGGTTCATCGTGTCGATCTTCACCATCAGGTGTGTATCGATGAACGGGCCCTTCTTTGTCGAACGTGCCATACCTTCTCAGCTCCTAGCTTCCAGCTTCCAGCTTCCCACCCCGAATCCGGGTGCCCCATCCTGAGCGGCCCTATCGCGAAGGGTGGGAGTCCAAAGAACTCCGCCCTGCCGCCGCCGCCCTACTTGCTTCTACGCCCGACGATGAAGGCGTCGGTACGCTTGTTATTGCGCGTCTTGTAGCCGCGGGTCGGCTGTCCCCAGGGCGTAACCGGGTGACGGCCGCCCGAGGTCTTGCCCTCGCCGCCGCCGTGCGGGTGATCGACCGGGTTCATCGACACGCCGCGGTTGGTCGGGCGGATGCCCTTCCAGCGATTTCTGCCCGCCTTGCCGATGGACACATTCTCATGGTCGGTATTGCCCACCTGGCCGACCGTGGCCATGCACTCCACCAGCACCCGCCGGGTCTCGCCCGAGGGCAGCTTGAGCAGGGCATAGTCGCCTTCCTTGGCCACCAGTTGCGCCTGCCCGCCGGCCGAGCGCACCATCTGCGCGCCCTTGCCCGGACGCAACTCAACGTTGTGCACCGTGGTGCCGGAGGGAATGTGCTTGAGCGGGAGCGCGTTGCCGATCAGGATATCGGCCTCCGGGCCGCTCATCACGGTCTGCCCCACCTTGAGCCCCACCGGCTGCAGAATGTACCGCTTCTCGCCGTCCAGGTAATGGATCAGCGCGATGCGCGAGGAGCGGTTGGGATCGTATTCAATGGTCGCCACCTTGCCCGGTATGCCGAACTTCTCGCGCTTGAAATCGATCATGCGGAGCTTCTGCTTGTGGCCGCCGCCGTGGTGCCGCATGGTCATGTCGCCCGCATTGCGGCGACCGCCGGTGCGCTGCTTGGTCGCCAGCAGCGGCTTGTACGGCTTGTCCGTCGTGATGTCGTCGTTCACCAGCGTGGTCTTGAAACGCAGCGACGGTGTGATCGGTCGGTAAGTCTTTATCGGCATCGTTAGCTCGTGTGCTTCTTGCTGGTAAGCGCTGCTGCCAGCCGGTTCGGTTTTGCTCTCTTTCAGCGAGAGCGCGGTTTACGCTCTAGAGATCGTTTACCTAGAGATTGTTCACCTAGAGATTGTTCACGTAGTCGGGCATCTTCTCGCCCGCCCGCAAACGAACATAGGCCTTCTTCCAGTCGGGACGATAGCCGGAGAACTTGCCGCGGCGGCGCTCTTTGCCGAGAAAGTTCGCAGTGCGCACGCTGTTCACCTTTACCTTGAACAACGCCTCCACCGCCTGCTTGACCTCGGTCTTGCTGGCGTTCTCCGCTACCTCAAAGACCAGGGTTCCCTCGGTCTCCTTCACCCCCAGGCCCTTCTCGGTAATCAGGGCGCGGCGGATTACTGTAAATGTCGTCGGCATCAGGCCACCTCCGCCTGGTTCTGGTTCTTCGTGTGCGTCTGTGCACCACCCTGCGCCTTGCGCCGGGAGACGGTCTTCTTCAACGTGTCCTGCAACTGCTCGATGGCCGCGCGGGAGAAGATCGCCCGGTCGTAGCGCAGCAGATCGTAGGGATGAATCTCGTTGTTGAGCAGCAGTTCGACCCCTTCGAGGTTCCGCGCGCCCAGGATCAGCGCCCGGCTCAGGCCGCTGCCGTTCTCTACCAGCAGCACCGTCCTCTGGACATCGAAGCGATCTAGCGCCTCGCGATAGAGCTTGGTCTTCGGCTCGGCCAACTCCAGGCTCTCGACCACCGTCAGCTTGCCATCGGCCAGCTTCGAGGCCAGCGCGGCACGCAGCGCGCCCAGCAGCTTCTTCTTGGGAAAGGCATAGTCGTAGCTGCGCGGCTGCGGTCCATGCACCGTACCGCCATGCCGCCAAAGCGGCGAGCGGATGGAGCCGACGCGTGCGCGGCCCGTGCCCTTCTGCTTCCACAGCTTCTTGCCTGCGCCCGAGACCAGCTTGCGATTCTTGGTGGCGGCCGTACCCTGGCGCATCGCGGCGCGGTAGTGCTTGACCGCTTCCCACAGCAGCGCCTTATTCACCTGCTCGGGAGCGAAGACCTCTTCCGCCAGTTCGAGCGAACCGACCTTCTGCCCGCCGAGATCGAACACATCAATATTTGCGTTTGCCATCGTCTTCTCTCAAATCAGCTCAAAAGCAGCTACTAGCTTCCAGCTCGGTTACATTCTCTTGCGCTACCGCGTCCCTAGCTAAAAAAGCTAGAAGCTAACGGCTGGCAGCTACTTCTTCTTGCTGCCGGAGGCCTTCTTCGAGGCCTTGAGCGGATCGACCGTGCCCGCACCGGCGAAGCCGCGACGTTCCCGAGGAGCCGCCTTGGCCCGCGTAATCAGCACATAGCCATCGCGCGAACCCGGAACCGCGCCCTCGACCATCAACAGATTCTCTTCGACATCGATGCCGCGAATGCGCAGGTTGCGCACCGTCACCCGGTCGGTGCCGAAGTGACCCGGCATGCGCTGACCCGGAAAGACGCGCGAGGGGAACGACGATGCGCCGATCGAGCCCTGCACCTGAAACATATGTCCGTGCGACTTGGGACCGCCGCCAAAGCCATGCCTCCGCACTACGCCGGCGAAGCCGCGGCCCTTGCTCGTCCCCACCACATCGACATACTTGTCATCGGCGAAGATATCGACCAGCACCCGGTCCCCCGCCTTGACGCTGTCGGTCGATGCAACCATGCCCGGCTCCAGCCCCGGGTTGACGTCCGGGTTGACCTCCGGCGCGCTCTCGGTCCGGTTCTCCGCCCGCGTGCTCTCGACGCCCACCTCGCGCATGATCTTTACCGGCGGCGTGTTGCTCTTGCCGAAGTGCCCGGTCATGGGCTTGTTCACCTTCGAGCTTTTGACAAACTCGATCAGGCCAATCTGCGCCGCCTCGTAGCCGTCTTTAGCCATGGTCTTCAACTGCGTGATCACGCACGGACCAGCCTGCAGGACGGTGATGGGGTGGACCTCGCCCTTCTCATCGAACACCTGCGTCATGCCGATCTTCTTGCCCAGAATTCCTGTGACTGCCATCGTGCTCTCTCCCCATCATGCCCAGCTTCGTCATGGGCACTGCAGGTACTGCGGTTGACTTGCTCCGGCGTGCTTGCTCTTTGGCCTACTTGCTTTTCTCTTCGCGTACCTTGATCTCGACGTCCACGCCGGCCGGGAGATCGAGCTTCATCAGCGCATCCACCGTCTGCTGCGTCGGCTCGAGAATATCGATCAGGCGCTTGTGCGTCCGGATCTCGAAGGCCTCGCGCGACTTCTTGTCCACGTGGGGCGAGCGCAGCACGCAATACTTGTTCTTCACCGTCGGCAGGGGAATCGGTCCCGCCACCTGTGCGCCGGTGCGCTTGGCCGTCTCGACGATCTCGCCCGTCGACGTATCGAGAACGCGGTAGTCATAAGCCTTCAGCCGAATGCGTATTCTTTGTCCAACCATGGTGATTCAGTCTTTCTGCCGCCGGCCTGCCAGCCCCGGTTCGCCCGGAGCTGACTTGCCGGCTCGCTGACTTGCTGGTAATCGTCCCTACTTAAGGATCTCGGAGATAGTGCCGGCGCCCACCGTCCTGCCGCCCTCGCGGATAGCAAAACGCAGCCCCTTCTCCATGGCCACCGGGGTGTGCAGCTCAATCTCGAGCGCGATATTGTCCCCCGGCATCACCATCTCGGTGCCCTCCGGCAGCTTCGCCGTCCCCGTCACATCCGTGGTCCGGAAGTAGAACTGCGGCCGGTAGCCGTTGAAGAAGGGCGTATGCCGCCCGCCCTCTTCCTTGCTCAGCACATAGATCTCGCCCTTGAACTTGGTGTGCGGCGTGATCGAGCCGGTCTTGGCCAGCACCATGCCACGCTCCACATCCTCCTTGGCGATGCCGCGCAGCAACAGCCCGGCGTTGTCGCCCGCCTGGCCTTCATCCAGCTGCTTCTTGAACATCTCGACGCCCGTCACCACCGTCTTGCGGGTGTCGCGGAAGCCGACGATCTCCGCCTCTTCCCCCACCTTGATCTTGCCCCGCTCAATCCGGCCCGTCACCACCGTGCCCCGGCCGGAGATGGAAAAGATGTCTTCAATCGGCATCAGGAAGGGCTGATCGATGGCCCGCTCCGGCAGCGGCACGTTCTTGTCCACCGCCTCCATCAGCTCGTCGATCTTGGCCTCCCACTGCGCCTCGCCGTTCAATCCGCCCAGCGCCGAGCCGCGCACCACCGGCACATCGTCGCCGGGGAAGTTGTACTTCGACAACAGCTCCCTGACTTCCATCTCCACCAGGTCGATCAGCTCCGGATCGTCCACCGCATCGCACTTGTTCAGAAACACCACGATGTAGGGCACCCCCACCTGACGCGCCAGGAGCACATGCTCCTTGGTCTGCGGCATCGGCCCATCGGTCGCCGCCACCACCAGGATCGCGCCATCCATCTGCGCCGCCCCGGTGATCATGTTCTTGATGTAGTCCGCGTGCCCCGGGCAGTCCACGTGCGCGTAGTGCCGGTTCTTGGTCTCGTACTCCACGTGCGCGGTGGCGATGGTGATCCCCCGCTCCCGCTCCTCCGGCGCATTGTCGATGGTGTCGAAGCTGCGGAACTTGTTGTTCGGATTGTGCTTCGACAATACCTTCGTGATCGCCGCCGTCAACGTCGTCTTCCCGTGATCGATGTGCCCAATCGTCCCCACATTCACGTGCGGCTTCGACCGGTCAAACTTCTCCTTCGCCATGTC
>JBPCNO010000014.1:0-4185 GCA_051001135.1 Acidobacteriaceae bacterium | reverse complement strand
GATCTTGTTATTTTGCGGCTGGATGAGCATGCCGACGCCGTAGTACTTGCCATGCTGGTCTTCCCGCATCTTGGCGTAGGCTTTGGGGTCGTAGAAATTGGAGTGCGGATCGAGCACCCGCAGCATGCCGGGGATCGCTCCGTCATAGATCGCCCGCTCGGCCTTGTCGCCGTTGAGCGGTTCCGCGTAATTCTGCTCCACCAGGTCATAAACAGTGGTGAAGGAGTGGAGATCGTTGCGCAGCACGGACTCGTCGGCGCTGGACTGCGCGCCCACCTTGTGCTCCACGAACGTGCCGGCGACGCCGCAGGCGGCTAGGAATACGAGGGCAGCGAAGACGGGACGGCGAGTGCGGGATGGCATAAGAGGTGAGCAGCGGTCAAGGATGAGCAGCCAACCTTGCACTGACTTGCCGGAAGTATAACATTTGACGCCGCCAGCGGGCTCCTACGTTTGAGGGAGCCCTAACGCGATCAAGGGACCAGGACACGCTCGAAAGGCCCTTCGCCTCTGCAATCTCCGCCGTAAAGGCGTTGCCGCCGGGGAATGCAATTTTGAAAGCGGGTCCGGCTGGCAGTATGATCCGGCTGGGGCTCTGAACCGAAGGCGGTGCGGCCCAAAAGGAGAGTGCTTACCACGATGCGAGTTGGCATACTGACGGGCGGCGGCGACTGCCCAGGCCTCAATGCGGTCATCCGCGCAGCAGTCCGCAAGGGCATCTTTCACTACGGCGACACGTTTGTCGGTTTTCTGGAGGGCTGGCGTGGCGTAGTCGAGAACCAGACCCGGCCACTCACCATCGAGTCTGTCTCCGGCATTCTTCAGCTCGGGGGCACCATCCTGCGCACCTCCCGCACCAACCCGCGGAAGACCGAGGGCGGTATCGATACCTGCCTGCGCACCCTTACGACCAACAAGATCGATGCGCTCATTACGATCGGCGGCGACGATACGCAGGGTGTGGCCAATGCGCTCATCGAAAAAGGAGTAAAGGTGGTCGGCGTTCCCAAGACGATCGATAACGATCTCAGCGGGACCGACGCCTGTTTCGGCTTCGACACCGCCGTTTCGATTGCCACCGAGGCGATCGACCGGCTGCACTCCACTGCCGAGGCGCACAACCGCGTGATCGTCTGCGAGGTGATGGGCCGCGATGCGGGATGGATCGCCATTACCTCCGGTATCGCGGGAGGCGCAGACGCCATCTGTGTTCCGGAGAAGGCGATCGATATCGACCATATCTGCCGCACGGTGAAGTACCGGCACGAGCACGGCAAGAAGTTTTCGATCATCGTGGTGGCGGAAGGGGCAAAATTTCCGGAGGGCGGACAGGCGACGCAGGGCGCAAAGGTGGACGCATTCGGGCACGCACGCCTCAGCGGTATCGGGCAGGCTGTCGCCGAACGAATCGAGGAACAGACCGGGTATGAGACGCGCAGCGTGAACCTCGGCCACACCCAGCGTGGGGGCACGCCGACGGCATTCGATCGCATGCTGGCCACCCGCTATGGAACTGCCGCCATCGATCTGGTGCACAAGGGTGAGTTTGGGCGCCTGGTGGTGTTGCGGGGCACGGAGATCACGAATATCCCGCTAAAGGAGGCGATCGCCAAGACGCGCACCATCGGCGACGATCTGATCGAATTGGCGAACGGGCTCCAACCGGAGGTCTAGCGAGTATGCGTTAATGGCGCCCGATGGAAGAGCTCAGGCCTGCCACCTTGATGCCACCGGTTGAGCTTCCGTTGAATGAGTCATTGCCGGTAAAGATGGAGTGGTGACCGCGACGCTCACGGGGGCGTCCCCCATGCGCTCCTCGTAGGTTTGCAGGTCGCGCGGTATCACGTGGCGAACGGTGGGGTCCTGCGCTACCTCCTGCCACGCCTCGCGAACCTTGCGCACCGATTTGACGGTGGCGACAAACCGGTCCTGCGAAGCATTCGCGGAGGCTCTGAGAACATTCGCGAAGACGGACGCATAAAACTCCGCCAGCCCCTCGGCGGGCGCGCCGCCGATATCCGTGCGCAGGCGAGCCTGAAGATGAATGACGATATCAATGGCCCGTCGCACTGCCTCTCTGCGGGCCGCCACATCGACCCTTTCACAGGCCGCCGCCGCGAGCAGCAGGAACCGGACCAGCCCGTCGTACAAAGCCACGATCAGGTCCACTCCGCTCGCGCCCTCCAGTGTCGCTTCTCGATACTGCCGCATCTGTGTCGCTCCTCATCTTTGGGCCGCGTTCTACCGCTTGTTCCTGTGAGTGGAAGGACTCCGCACTCTATGCCTTCGCGGCCGGGAGTACGCTCCGCCGATCGTTCCGGCGATTCATCCGTCTACCAGTCCAGGACGCTACCTGCCCAGGACGCTACCTGTTCAGGACGAATTGTCTAGGGACGACTTGATGTCAAGCCTTGGCGTTATAACCGGTGATGGCGCTGTAGATTTGATTGATCTCATTCACCTGCAGCGGGATGAGTTGCAACGTCTGGTTGGCGGCATTGAGTTGCGCCGTTAGCTGAGTTTTTTGTGTCGCTATGCTTGCCTCCAGCGTCGAGACGGAAGCGTTCAGACTGCCTTCCATCCTGGCATTGCTCTGCGCCGCCTGGTTCAGGGTTCCCAGGGGATCGCTTGACCCGCTGCTATTCACCGCCGTCATCATGCTCACGCCGAAGCTGCTCTTTGCCTGGAAGAAGTTCTGCACCTCCGTGAACTGGCTGGTGAGCGCCTGGGTGAGGGTGTCGTTGTTGACCGTCAGCGTTCCGTTACCGTTCACCTGCAGTCCGAGATCGGCAATGGTTCGAATGCCGGCGCCCTGTTGCGAGGTGAGCGCAGAGGAGAGCTGCTGCTGGATGGAGGAGACCAGCGAATTGCCGAAGAGCGGCTCTGCGTTGCCGCTGCTGTCCTTACCCTCCTGCGCGTTGAGCGCAGCGATGACCGCGTTGTAGTCCTTGACGAAGGTCGCGATCGATGTTGTTGCCGAGCCGGTGTCATTTGCGATCTGCACCTGCACGGGTGAGCTGGTGGTGTTCAGAAGTTGAAAGGTCACGCCGGGAATCACGTTGGAGACAGTGTTGGTGGAGCTGGATAGGGGGATTCCGTCCACGATGAGCTGAGCGTCCTGTGCCTGCTGGCCGGGATTGAATGAGAGCGGCGATCCGCTGCTCGCATCCTGCAACTGCGTGCTGTCGATGGTGATGGCTCCAGCGGAGCCGCTGGTGTTGCTCACCAGGCTCAGGCGGGCACCGGAAGCGTCGCTGATCACGGAGGCGGTGACGCCTGCTCCAGCCTGGTTGATCGCAGCGGCCAGCCCGCCGAGAGTCGCGTTCTGTGAATCCACCGCGATGCTCGTAGCCGGTTGTGCGCCGATCTGAAGCGTGATGCTTCCGGCGAGCGCGTCGGCCGCAGGTATCGCAGCCGAGTAGGCGGTTGCATTCTGCGCCAGCTTGCCAACCGTAATGGAATGACTTCCGGCCACAGCCTGGCTGGTGGCGGTGGTCAACGCCAGACTGTTTGTATCCGAGCTTGATCCTTGTTTGGAAGCGAGGACGCCCGCCGGATCCGTCAGGCCCTGCAAGTCGCTATAAAGCGTGGAAAGCAGGCCGCCGAGGCTGGAGATGGCGGTGTCCTGCGCCTGCAATGCGGCGAGCTGGGTCTTGTAAGGAGTTTCGGCGCCTTGCAGATTGCCGACGATCTGTGCGACGGTGCTCGCTACATCGAAGCCCTGTCCGCTGGTGGGCGTACCGAAGCTCAGGCCGACGGAACCCATGGATCTATCCTTTCCTTGCCAGTGAAGTCACTGTCAGTGCGACCAGGCAACACAGCGGAGCGCGCGCCACCTATGCAGTGGAAGATCTGCGCGCTCCGAGCTGGGGAGGGATTGTTTCTACTGCAGCAGCTTGAGCACCTCCTGCTGGGTGCTATTCGCCTGCGCCAACGCGCTGATGCCGGTCTGTGTCAGGATCTGGTACTTCGACATCGCGGACGTGGCCTGGGTGTAATCCGTCGCCATGACCGAGTTCTGCGCAGAGGCGAGGTTCTCATTCTGCGTCGTCTCGACGCTCGACATGGAGTTGAGCGTGTTGATCTGCGACCCCAGATACCCGCGCTGGGCTGCAACATCCGCGATGGCGGTGTTGATCGCTGTGAGTGTCGTCTGAGCATTCGCAGATGTGGTCAGATCCATAC
>JBPCNO010000013.1:0-33330 GCA_051001135.1 Acidobacteriaceae bacterium | reverse complement strand
ATCATGGATGATGTCGAACTGCGCGACACCAGCGCGGAATGGACGGCGATTGGAGTCGCGGGCCCGCAGGCCGCGGCCTTGTTGCGCGGGCTTGGCGTGGAGCTTCCGTCCATGGATAGCAAGGATTCCGGGATCGTGACTTCGTCGATTGCGGGGATCACGGTCCAGATCGTCATCACGCGCTCCGGCAACACACCGCAATTCGAGCTATGGTTCGCGCCACAGCACGTGGCTTCCATCTGGAATCTGCTCAAAGATGCCGGCGCGGAACCATGCGGGTCGATGGCGGTCGAGGCACTCAGGATTCTCCATGCGGTACCGCTTTACGGAGTGGACCTGCTCGAACGCGACTTACCGCAGGAGGCGAATCAGCCGCATGCTTTGAACTTCACCAAAGGCTGCTACCTGGGGCAGGAGATCGTGGAGCGCATCCGTTCGCGGGGCAATGTGCATCGCCGGCTGGTCCAGTTCACACTCAGCAGCATGCCGGCGCAACTCCCGGCTGAGCTTTCGGCCGCGGGACAGGCGGCAGGGCGTATCACCAGCGCCACGGAGTGGAACGGCATCGTCTACGCTTTGGGGATGGATCGGGTGGAAACTCTCGATCGCCGCGTGGCTTTAGAATACAAAGAGGGCACGGCGACACTGGTTACAGAATCGCCGGTCTCAGGCTCGCACGCATAACGTAGCTTTGGAAAGATCCCATGTCTGACAATCCTTCAGGATTTACCGTAACGGACCGCCGTAAGTTCACCCTTGAGGGAGACCTGCGCGACGAAGGCGCCGCGACTCCTGCCTCGCAGAGCGGCGAGCCCGAAGCCTCCGGGACGACTACCGCCCCGGCGGCGCAGCCGGAGCGTGCTGACGCGCAGACGCATCCTCGGGTTGCCGACGACTCATCCGTCGCCAAGAAGATGGTCGATCCGGAGCTCGAGCCGCTTCCCGTTGAAGATGAAGGCGGGGACGAAGGCGAGTTCGAGGGCGAGATGCCGGAGCTGACCGCGGAAGAGTCGGCGGAGCAACATGCAGCGTACCGCCAGTCGTCGCAACAGCTTGACGATATGCTGGCGAAATCGAATCCGGGCACGCGCCGCCCCGCCGCCGCGGAGATGGATTTCGATAAACTGGTGCAGTCCATCTATATGACCGCGGCGCTACAGCTTGGCGCGGGTACCCAACCGGGGGAGCAGCCACGGGTCGATATTCTGGGCGCGCGGCAAAGCATCGACATGCTGAACGTGCTGGTGGAGAAGACCAAGGGCAACCTGACGGATAAGGAACAGCGGTTGTTACAGAGCGCATTGTTCGAGCTCCGCATGACCTTCCTCGAGATCACCAACGCGATCTCCAGCAGCGCACACAATCCGCCCCCAGGCAAAAGCCCATCCCGCGGCGGTGGCCTGCAGTAGAGGCTTTCTGCGCACCATCGCTCGATCGCAGCACTCCGATGGCCATCTAGGACGCCACATCTAGGACACCAGTGGAAGCAAGCATTCTTATTCTCGGCAGCGGCACGTCCATGGGTGTGCCCACGCTCGGCTGCGGCTGCCCCACCTGCAGCTCGTCGGATCCGCGCGACCAGCGGCTGCGGCCATCCGCCGCGGTCGAGTGGGACGGCCATCGTGTGCTGATCGACACCGGTCCGGACTTCCGCCAGCAGGCACTCGCGCATTCCCTGCGGCAGATCGACGCAGTGTTCTACACGCACTCCCATGCCGACCACATCCTGGGTCTGGATGATCTGCGGCCTCTCAGCTTTCTCCATAGCGGCGGCAAAATGCCGCTTTATGCCGACGATGCCACCGCCACGGTGATCGAGCGGGTCTTCGAGTACACCTTCGCGGCGGATGCCAGCTATCCCACACGGGCGCGGGTGGAGCTGCGCCGCCTTACCGGAGCCGTCGATGTGGATGGAGCCCGGTTTCAGCCGGTTGCGCTGACCCATGGCGACCTGCAGGTGACCGGTTTCCGCTTCGGCAACGCCGCCTATCTCACGGACATGAGCAGTATTCCGGACAGCAGCCTGCCGCTGCTCCAGGGCTTGGATGTCGTGATCCTCGACGCGCTGCGCAAGACGCCGCATCCCAGCCACGCTTCGCTCGAAGACGCCATCGAGTGGGCGCAGCGGCTCGGCGCGCGCCGCGCCTTCTTCACTCACATGTCGCACGAGATCCTGCACGCTGAAGTCGCGAAGGAGCTGCCTGCATCCATGCAGCTCACCTTCGATGGCATGCGCATTCCATTCGAACTCTGAAACCATGCCCGTCTTCTACAGCCTCGCCGAGATACCCGCCCAGTTTGGAGCCACGGTTGCCAGCATCGGCAACTTCGACGGGGTGCATCTGGGGCACCGGGCGGTGCTCGAGCAGGTCAAGGCCGGCGCGCTGGCACGCGGGGTGCGGTCGCTGGCCGTCACTTTCGATCCGCATCCGGCGCGGGTGCTGCGGCCGGAGGGCGGACCCCGGCTGATCTGCGGGCTGGAGGAGCGGATCCGATTGATCGCGGAGACCGGGATCGACGCGGTGCTGGTGCTTCCCTTCACCGAAGAGCTGTCGCAATTGCGGGCGGCCGAGTTCGCGAAACAGATATTGGTCGATCGGCTCAGGGTGGCGGAGGTGCATGAGGGCGCGAACTTCCGCTTCGGGTACCGGGCGGAGGGTGGCGTGGCCGAGCTTGCCGCGCTGGGCGCGGAACTGGGCTATGCCGTGCGCGTGCATGGAGCGCTCGAGGTGCACGGCATCCAGGTCTCGAGCAGCGGCATCCGCGGACTGGTGGCAGATGGCGACGTTCGACGCGCCCGGTGGCTGCTGGGCAGGCCGTTTACGCTCCTGGGCCACGCGGAGCGAGGGCGCGGTATCGGCACGCGGCTGACGGTGCCAACCATCAACCTGACTGAGTCCGCCGAGTTGCTGCTGCCGGGCAAGGGCGTCTATGTTACACGCATGCAGATCGAGCAAGAGTGCTTCGACGCAGTCACGAATGTGGGTGACCGGCCGACCTTTGCCGACGCCTCGTTCGCAGTCGAGACGCACCTGCTGGACTTTCCCGCAGTGGATTCAGCTCATGGGCCGGTGGAGCTTACGCCGGAGACGCAGCTCCGGCTGACCTTTCTGGCGCGCATCCGGAACGAGGTGCGCTGGCCGTCGGCGGAGGCGCTCAAGGCCCAGATCGGCCGTGATGTTCTGTTCGCGCGGCGGTATCTGCGGCGGCTGCCCAGCGGCGGGTGACCCCCTCCTCCGCCCGGGGTATTTTGCAGGTAGTTCTCTCGAGGGAATCACTTACTAGAGGTATGCGCCGCAAATTCTTCCAAATAAATGACTTAGCCTCAGATTTCTCTACGGCAGCAGATCCTTCGACTGCTTCGTTGAGCAAGCGCTCAACGAACTCCGCTCAGGATGACAGTGCTATTTGTGATGGCGTAGCCGAGCATACCCTGTGCGCGGCGAGTCCATGAGTTGGGCACGGCGGCGCATCAAGACATATCGAGCTGGAGTTGATCGACATAGCACCAGCCCCAGGTTTCGCCCGGTTCGAAGGAGCGCATGATGGGATGCCGGGTATGGTGGAAGTGCTTGGTGGCGTGTTTGTGGAGTGAGGAGTCGCAGCAGCCGACGTGTCCGCACTCCAGACACAGGCGCAGGTGAACCCAGTCGCTGCCCATCTTCAGGCACTCCTCACAACCGTTCGGCGTCCCTGGCGAGACTTGCCGGATCTGATCGAGGTGCGTACAGGCTTGCATCGAACTTCTCCTTCCGTTGCGTAGTTCTATTGGATGAGCAAATGGTATCGCCATTGCTCGTTGGCCTGCATCGTTAGTGCAAATCGTCGAAGTGGGGCAGGAAGACGGAAAACACGGTGCCGCTGCGGTCTTCGCCCTTCCGGCTGCGCACCCGCAACCAGCCCTGGTGCCGGGTGACGATCTCGGAACTGATCCAGAGACCAAGCCCGGTTCCTCCAATGCCCTTGGTGGTGAAGAAGGGCTCGAAGATACGCTTTCTTGTTTGCGCATTCATACCGCTGCCAGTGTCGGCAACGGTGATGACGAGCCCTTTCTTCCCGGTCTTCCAATCGGTCGCGTCCCGGCTGCGGATGAGCAAACGGCCGCCGGGGCGCATGGCATCGATGGCATTGCCGACCAAGTTGTTCAAGACCTGGCGGATCTCTCCTTCAGAGCAGATAACAGACTTCCGGGCCCGCTTGCGTTTTTCCACCCGGACACCCGCATTCAGCAGGCGTGCATGGCTGGTGAGCAGAACGCCATCAATCAATTCTTCACAGGTGACAGCCTGAGGACTGGTGGACTGCCTATAGAAGCGGAGAGTCTGGCTGGCGATGACAGAGACACGCCTGAGTTCCTGTTCCGCCAGCTCCAGGTAATCCTGGATCTGTGCAAATTCCTCGCTCGCGCGGGCGAGGTAGAGCAGGTTGGTGACCGATTCCAGTGGATTATTGATCTCGTGCGCGATGGAACTGGCGAGACGGCCAACGACAGCCAGCTTCTCACTCTGAAGGAGCGCGGCTTCCGCCTGTTTGACCATTGTGATGTCGGTGGTAGCGGTGGTGATGGCGCGGACCGCGCCATCGGGAGCGTACACAGGATGGCAATCGACGTGCCAATAGCGATGCATGCCGGGGCTGGCATGCAGTTCGCCTTCGAGCACCTGTTGCGTGGCCGGCTTACCGTCCGCGACCTCCTGGATCATGCGGCGAAGGCCGGGGAAATTCGCAGCAACTTCTGTGGCGGTCATGCCGACGGCCTGGGTAGCGGGAAGGCCCAGGATCTCCGCCTGCTTGTCATTGAGGCGGAGTACGCGAAACTCCACCGGATCGAAGAGCGCGAGCCCAACGGCGGCGGTGCGGTAGATGGTTTCAAGCTCTGCCCACTGGCGCGCGGTTTCTCGTTGAAGATTTTCCAGAAGCTGCTGACGTCCCTCGATCACCTGGCGGGCCCGCACCCGGTCCGTGACCTCGACGGCCACGACCATGATCCCTTCTACATTTCCCTCCGCATTCCGCATCGGCTGATAGACGAAATCAAAGTATGCGTCGTCCAGCTTGCCTGAGTCTTCGCGTTGCAGCGTTCCCTTGATTTCATGGCCGATAAAGGGTTCTCCGGTGCGATACACGTCGTCCAGCAGTTCGAAGAAATTCTGGCCTTCCAGTTCCGGAAGGGCCTCCCGCACGGGCTTGCCCAGCACGCTTTCCGGCGATGTGCGGCGCATCAAGCGGATATAGAGAGGATTGGCGAGGGTGAAGCGATGTTCCGGACCGCTCATCATCACGATAGGCAGCGGGGCCTGCAGGAACAGCTCGCGGAACCTCTCGCGTTCCTGGCGAAGCCGCTGTTCGGCGAATACGGACTCCGTGGTTTCCATACAGACGACCAGGGTTCCCTGAATGGCCCCGTTCTTACCGAAGAGGGGACTATAGCTGTAAGTCCAATACACATCTTCGAGCCCGCCATTGCGATAGATGGGCACCAGGCTGTTGCGCTCGAAGGTAGGCGTCCCGCCGGCCATCACCGCTGCAATCTGCGGTCCGATGATGTGCCATATCTCCGGCCAGCACTCTTTTCCGCGTTGACCAAGGGCTTTGGGATGTTTGCCTTCCCCCAGGGAGACGCGATACGCATCGTTGTAAAACTGGATGAGCTCCGGCCCCCACCACAGGAACATGGGGTGCGGGCACGTCAGCAGGGTGTTGACCGGATTCATCAGCGAATCGGGCCAGGACTCGATTGGCCCGAGGGGAGTGTTCGCCCAGTCGAACCGCCGCGTGCGGTCGGCCATCTCGCCGTGTCCGGCGATCCCCGCAATAGTTGCGGCTTGGTTTAAAAGCGTTTGGCCGCCGTGCTGCTCGTTCATAGCCACTGTGCGCGAAGTATATTCCACATAAGCATGAGATGACGGAGAGGCGGTGCGTGAGGATCAGTTGGCTTGCTGAAAAATGAGAGCGGTCTGCGCTTCGCGCAGAGGCCCACCCTTGTATGTTGCGGTTTAACGCGGTATGTTGCGGTTTAACGCGGCTCTGGTGGTAACGGGGCGATGGTGCGGCGCAAAGAATGGGGCACCCGCGGGCGTGGCGGGACGGGCATCCGGCTATCTGGTGGGAGAGGGATGGAAATCGCCGGGGAACTGCTCGTCTTCCTTGCCGGCGATGGCGGCTTGCATGAAGGTCATCCAGATGGGCAGCGCGGCATGGGCGCCGGTCTCCTTGTCACCGAGGGACTGACGGTTATCGTAGCCCACCCAAACGCCGCAGGTGACGGAGGGGGAGAAGCCGACGAACCAGGCGTCAGTGTAGTCGCTGGTGGTGCCGGTTTTGCCGCCCCGCGGATGGTGGAGCGCCGCGGCGGCAAACGCGGTGCCGCTATGGGTCACCTCTTTGAGAAAGACCATCATGGTGCGCGCCGTCCTGGTGCTGGTGGACTCGTGGACGTAGGCGGCGTTCTCCCAGAGGAGCATGCCGTCGGCGTTCGTGACCTTGCGCACCAGGTGCGGCGTGATGCGGATGCCGTCGTTGGGGAAGCTGCTGTAGGCGGCGACCTGCTCGGAGAGGGTCGCTTCGACCGATCCCAGAGCTACAGGTAGATAGCTGGGAATGTTGCCGGAGATGCCGAAGCGATGCGCGGCGTCGATGACGGAGTGCATGCCTACGCGCTCGGCGAGGCGCACGGCAGGGATGTTGCGCGAGTCGGCGAAGGCTTTGAGGAGGGAGATGCGGCCCAGGTAGTTGG
Source organism: Acidobacteriaceae bacterium (assembly GCA_051001135.1). Classification (GTDB taxonomy): domain Bacteria; phylum Acidobacteriota; class Terriglobia; order Terriglobales; family Acidobacteriaceae; genus CAWHMN01. The sequence goes on along the minus strand of JBPCNO010000013.1, from coordinate 26,594 downwards.
ACTCGTAGTCGTGCGGCGTGTAGGGGCCGCCAGGGGTGGCGAAGGTGGCGGGGGTGTCGAGGATCATCTCGCCCGGCGTGGCGCCCTTCTCCACCGCGGCGGCGTAGACGTAGGGCTTGAAGGAGGAGCCGGTCTGCCGCCGGGCCTGGGTGGCGCGATTGAACTGCGAGAGGTTGAAGTCGCGGCCGCCCACCATGGTGAGGATGTCACCGGAGGCGTTGTCGACAGCCATCAATGCTCCTTCGGCGCCCGAGTCCTGCTCGAGGGTGCCGCGCAGGAGCAGGTCGGGGACCTCTGAGGTCTCGGAATCACCCGCGCTCAGATCGGCGTTCGCGTCGGCACGACGGACGTAGACCAGGTCGCCTACTCGAAGAAAGTTGGCGCTCTTTTCACCCGTCCTGTCCCCGACCCAGGCCCAGTCCGCTGACTCAAGCACCATGCGCTGGGAGCCGACGCGCAGGGTGACGCGGTCCGGAAGTACCCCGATGACCAGCGCGTGGAAGTAGTCGCCGGGAGCGGGCGATACGCTCCAGTCGGGGTGGCGGAAGGTTTCGAGCGATTGCCCGGCGGCGAGGATGTTGAGCAGATGGCCCTTCCAGCCGTGGCGGCGCTCGTAGGCGGCCAGGCCATCCAAAACGGCTCGGTTGGCGGTCTGCTGCAGGCCGAGGTCGAGGGTGGTGTAGACCTTGAGGCCGGCGGCGTGTACCTGCTCCGCGCCGAACTTCCGTTCGAGCTCGCGGCGCACCTCTTCGACAAACCATGGCGCGATGCTGTTGGGCGGCGGCGCTAGGTGCAGGCCGAGGGGCGCGGACTTGGCGGCGCTGGCCTGGGCGGCGGTGATGACGCCGTCTTCAAGCATGGAGTTGAGGACGGTGTTGCGGCGGCGGAAGGCTTTGTCGGGATTGAGGATGGGCGAGTAGGCGACCGGGCCCTTGGGCAATCCCGCAAGAAGCGCGGCCTCGGGCAGCGTGAGTTCGCTGGCGGGCTTGCTGAAGTAGAAGGCGGAACCCGCTTCAAAGCCGAAGACGCCATGGCCCAGGTAGATCTGGTTGGCGTAGAGGGTGAAGATCTGCTGCTTGGTGCAGGCGTGCTCGATCTGGATGGAGAGGAAGATCTCCTGCAGCTTGCGGGTAAAGGTGCGATTGCTGGACAGGAACAGGTTGCGGGCGAGCTGCATGGTAAGCGTGGAGGCGCCCTGGGCGCGGCTGGGCGAGGTGAGGTCGTGATAGGCGGCGCCGGCGACGCGGAAGAGGTTGATGCCCCAGTGGCTCTCGAAGTTCTTGTCTTCGATGGAGAGGATGGCCTGGCGCAATACGGGGGAGAACGCCGAGTAAGCGACGACGGTGCGGCGCTCCAAAGCGAAGGAGCCGAAGGGGCGGCCGTGAACGTCGTAGAGCTCGGTGGTGGCGAGCGGACGGTAGCGCTCCAGATCGGCGATCTGCGGCAGGTCAACGGAGTAGACGAGCAGGAGACCGGCGAGGGCCCCCCCGGCGACAGCAAGGACGAGGAGGACCAGCAGCGCGACGCTGCCGGCGATCTTCTTTCGGCCGGGCGCAGAGCGGGGGTGCACAGGCGGGCGAAAGCCGCCGCCCGGGACACGGCTGCCGGCCACGCCCTGGAACGGGGGCGCTGGTTTATCGGTTGTGCTCAATGGTGATGCTATTGTCACCGCTGACGTGGTGGATGGGAAGGGGCATCTAGTAACCGGGGACGAGCGTTCACTGGCGATGGCACGAAGTGAAAAGCCCCACCCAATCCGCGCTAGAATGGCGCGCCCGAGTGCGAACGACGGAAGTGCGGTCGTCTAGGCGGCTTTCTGCTTGAGCAGGTCGAGCGCCTTGATCAACTGTTCATCCGTGTGATTGGCCAGGACCTTCTGCTGGTCGGCAGGCGAGGCCGTCTGCTCTTCCGGCAGCAGATCTTCGTTGTCCGAGGCGATGACCACGTTGGGCTGGATGGCGTCGTCCTGGATCTTCTTGCCATCAGGAGCAGCAAACTTCGCGACCGAGAGGATGAGCGCCGATCCGTCGGGCAGCTCCATGGTCTTCTGCACCGCGCCTTCTCCGAAGGTGCGGTCCCCGACCACATCGCCGCGTTTGTTGCCGAGCACCGCTCCGGCCACCAGTTCGCCCGCGCCGGAGGTGCCGTGGTTCACCAGCAGCACCAACGGTGCCGCGGTAATGAACTTCGATTTGTCAGCGGTGAAGGTCTGGGTGGGAAACTTCTGTCCGGTCAGGCTAGCGATGGTGCCGCTCTCCAGGAACATGTTCGCCAGCCGGATGCCCTGCGCCGGATCACCCTGCGCCACATCGCGGAGGTCGAGCAGCACCTTATGATTGCCGTTCTTCGGCATCGCCTTGAGCTTGCTTTCGATATCGTTGACGCGGTCCTTGGTGAGCACCACCGGCTTGAGGTAGAGGATGGTGGAGTTCTCGTACTGCTGCTCATCGAGCGCCGGAATCGGCACCTGGGTGCGGGTGAGGGTGATCTTGTCCGGCTCTGCCTTGCGCGGACGGACCAGCGCAAAGGTCACATTGGAGCCCGGAGGGCCATCGAGCAGAAGGCGGATCATGGCCAGCGACATCTCGCGCGTGGACTGGCCGCCAATCGCTTCGAGGATATCGCCGTCTTCGATCTGTTGCTTCTGCGCGGGACTGCCGGGGGTGACGGAGACCACCGTGGCATAGCCGTAGCGCTTGGAGATATTGATCCCGACCTGCGCGGTGCCTTCGCTCAGGTGCTGCTTATAGAGCTTGTACTCGGAGGGCGTGAGGTAGCTGGAGTCGGCGTCGAGCGATTCAAGCAGCCCGTGGAGGGCGCCGACAGTGACGTTACTCATGCTGGGGTCGACGACGTAATCGTTCTGAATCTTGTTCAGGACTTCGCTGTAGACCTCCATCTCGGGATACGCGCCATCCTTCTGGCTATCCGCGCGGACGCCATTGGGGCCGAGTCCGCCCCAGACGGCGAAAAGAATCAGCAGAACCGAGACACCGAAGACGAGACGCCCGAACCACTTAGACATGCTGCCACCCTATCCAAAGATGATACCGCAGAGCGGGGCAAAATCGAGCCCCCACTTCCGTGGGAGGGACCTGCCGTCCAGGCAGACGCGCTTCGCGCAAAACCTCCGTGCAAACGGCTCTCCAAGGCGTGGGAACAACTAGGGTTCTTGCCCGATTCCGGATGCCCGCTCCCCATTTCGTTGGACTCGGGTAGAGGGATCGGGTTAGGATTCGGGTCCGTGGCCTGCCTCTCGAACCGTAGGCCAACACTGCGCCGCATTCACCCTCCCCCAAGAGTTCTGCCGCCAATTCTGACTTTCAGGCTTTGCCAAGAGGAGATGTACCGTGAAGCGTTCAATCTTTCTGCTGTGTCTGGCCGTGACTTCCCTGTTCCAGTTTGCCGTCGCGCAGCAGCCCGGCGCACAGACATCGGACAAGCCGGCGATCGATTATCGGGCGCGCACCATTTACTTTCTGCTCGCGGACCGCTTCAATCCCCACCATCCGTATGATCCGTACGTCGATCCGCAGTATCCGAATGCCACGAATCCGGTGAATTGCTTCGAGATTCCCTGCATGCAGGAGCAGGAGTTCCGGAGCTATTGGGGCGGGGACATCGCCGGGATCGACGAGAAGATCGGGTATTTGAAGCGGCTCGGAGTCTCGTCCGTCTGGGTGACGCCGTTGATGGAGAATGTCCGGTCGTATGAGGGCGGGACCGGCTACGGGACTGGATATCACGGGTACTGGATTCAGAACTACTATCGCGTCAACGCGCACTTCGGGGACTGGGGGAGCGTCGATCTGTTCGGCAAAAAGCTGCACGCCGTGGGCATGCAGTACATGCAGGACATCACGCTGAACCATTCCAATCCGCTGGACAACCACGCCTTCGGGCGGCTGTACCAGACCAGCGCGGCGGACACGATCTTCATCAACAGCTATGACGATGACTACGACGCGGCGCACCAGACGCATTACTACAAGCACTTCAACGACGATCCTCGCTGCGAGCAGGTGGTGAAGGACTACATGGAGATCGTTCCTGACTCGCAATGGACCTACTGGCAACTGCACCACTGCTTGCTGGCCGACCTGAGCGGGTACAACCAGCACGATCCGGCGATGGCGCAGTACCTGATCGGGGCGGGCAAGGAATGGATGAAGCACGGCGTCGATGACTTCCGGCTGGACGCGATCAAGTTCCCCTTCCCGGACTTTGTGGCCGACTTCACCCACAGCATGGTTCACGAATCGCATGAGCTGGGGCGGCCCTCGCCCTACATCGTGGGCGAGTGGTCGAACGGCGGCGTCGGCGACAACAAGTCGCTGCACTTCGCCAACAGCTACAACCGATTCGCGACCAATATCTTGGACTTCCAGCTCTCGTTCGAGCTGAACCGGTTTGTGGGCGGGAGCCACGAGTACAGCACGGAGCAGCGGAGCGCGGAGCAACTCGATCGATTCCTGCATCAGCGGGTGGTGGCGTTTCAGGGCCGCGACACATGGCAGGGGACGTTCATCGACAACCATGACCAGATGCGGACGATGGTGCGGCTGCAAAAGCTGGGAGTGAAGCCGGAGAGCGAGCGGGCGCGGCGTCTGGACCTGGCCACGGTTCTGCTGATGACGGTGCGCGGCATTCCCATCATTTTCTATGGAGACGAGCAGTATCTGGCGCACTATCAGGACCACCATGACACGCCGCCGGAGTATGTGAACTCTGACAACGACGATCCGTACAACCGAGTGGGCATGAAGCGCTGGGATGAGGACACGCCCGCCTTCCGGATCATTCAGCGCCTGGCGAGGTTACGCGCGCATAGCCCGGCAGTGTGGAAGGGCGAGTACAAGACGGTCTATGCTGACGACGATGTTCTCGTCTTCGAGCGCCGCTGTGACGATGAGGTGGTGCTGGTGGCGGTCAATCGCGGCGGCCGCGCGAAGCTGGATCTGGGCGGAAGGGTCGATCTGCCGCCGGGTTGGTACAAGGGCGTCCTGCAGAACACTGGATACACCAACGAGGGCAACATCCTGGCGATCACGCGAGCGCACGCGATCTTGCGGATGAACCGGTTGAGCTCGCTGGTCGTGTGGTTCAAAGATGCGGAGCAGGATGTGGATAGCGAAGTGACACAGGCCGGCACGCCCGAATAGTCCACGAGCGCAAGGCGCGATTTCGCTGGTGGCGGTGGACAGAATAGAACTGCCGAGTGCGTCTGCGAAGTACACATCGATCAGAGAACAGTCTGACAATGCTTAATGGCCAGAACTCAGTTGCTCATTTTCCAGAATGGCCCGAATAGTAAGCAGTTTGATCGGTTTACCATTAGCAAACCTGTGAGCAGCACCACTGAATCCCTCTGTTGCCACAAGCCAACCTTCAACGGCGTTGTGGTGCTGCAACGATCCAAAGAGGTCTCGAACTGCTCCGGGCCCGATCCTCGTCGCGTGTGCCTTGCACTGCACTATGACTCTTCCCCGCTGCGTAACCATGATGAGGTCAGCCCCTTCATCTCCAGGGCCTCCGACGCACTCAACAATGTAGCCTCTCCGTTTAAAAAGCAGAGCAAGCTCGCGTTCAAACTGCTGCCCATTGAGCTTCATCCAGGGTTCTACCTGACGCATTGCCTGTTGCACAGCCTCTTCCGCCTCAAGCTTGCGCTGCCGCTCGTCGGCTTCCGCTGCTTGCCTTAACTGCAGGATGAATGATCGAACCTTGGATAACGCATCTTGGTAGCTTAGCCACGATTGATGCTTAGGATGATCAGGATGCGTAATGAGAAGGGCCTTCTTATACCATCTTGGACGGTAGGCGCCATTCACATCCTGCGACGTGAGTTCATAGTCGCGGAGCACAGGGGCTCCGGGCGCATGATCTACCAAGAGCCAATCGTAGTTGCTGAAGTAATCTGAAGAACGATATCTGTTCGCTCGATCTAGAGAGAAGCCCTTGGCCTCTGCGGATATCCTCGCGCCGCGGCAATCCAGGGGGTCTAGGGTGGGACGAGAAAGCCATAGCCAGGCCCAGATTGTGATTATCCCGCAGAACCGACAGTAATCCCGCCCTCCGTGGAGTCCGCTATAGGGTGGCTCATACCGTTCTGTGAGCTGAATATGTTCACCACATATGCATTTTGAGACCAAAGCCGCGCCGCATTCCCTGCAGAGAGAGGGATCTATTATTTCGCTCGCATAATACGCGTGACCTTTGACACATACAAATCTTGGGAAACAGGGGTTCTTGGTGGTTTCTGGCATCATGTCCAAATTCCCTCTGTTAGTCGTAATGGGCAGCAGTCTTTCGGACTTCTGTACCCACATATCCCAGCAGAATCAATATCGCTCCGGCGGATTAGGATAACCCGAACAATACAAAGACATCATCAAGCCCTACGCGGCGCCAAAAATTCAAAGCGGCTCCTGTGAATGGTACCTTATGCGCCAGTTCTGTCATTGGCATCCTCAAATGGTCCTCCAAATCATGCAGAACCTCCTCCAATCTGCCCTGACCGCGATTCTTCTTCACTAACCAAATAAACTGTATTGTCCTGCGCTCGCGTGGGCTGACATTTTCCTTGATCGTGGGCGAAAACAGCGTCTCGGTAAATGGATTTGAACGGAAATTCGCGAGGCGAGACTTGAACGCGCATGTCCCCTTCCGAGTCACGATGCCTCCCACTGCACGGCCATCGATAACCCTGAGCGCGGTTATTGGGTCCACCTCATTTTGGGGTTCTGCCGCCGAAAACATCGGAAAATCATAGATCGTATCCCTGCGGCCTATATTTGCAGACCTCTCCGTGACCTCCCGCAGCCGAAGAGAACTCTCGGGTGTTATAAAATGCGTTCCATCGGCGCACATCGTGCGAGGCCCGTACAGATGTTCGTCATGAAATGACGTGTGTATCGCCACGTCATCTCGCAGTTCCTCGCAATAATCAAACCCACATTCTTTGCATTTCATAACCACAGAGCCTGCCAATAGATATTGGGCCTTGACAGAAGATCGCAGATTGGTGGCGGTGGACAGAATCGAACTGTCGACCTACGGGTTATGAGTCCGTCGCTCTAACCATCTGAGCTACACCGCCAGGGGTGTGGTGGAGGGAGCTGTCCGACGCCGAATGCGACGGCTGCGGTAGGACAGCCAGCCTTCATCCTACGAAAGGCTCCGAATCGCGTCAATGCGCGAGGCCACTCCGAAGCTCGTCCGGGCGAAACCTCGAATGCGAGACTCTGACAGCCGCTCTAGCGGCTGCGCCTTCGCAGCAGGAGCCCCGCTCGTTCTCCCGCTTCGGCGGAGATGTGTGTGCCGCTGGCGGTCGGCTTGATGTTCGGGCCGAAGAGCGGATCGGTACTGGCGATCGCGCTCACGTTCACATCCGCAAAGGTCGTCTTCAGGCTCGCATTGATGGTGTCGATGAACTGATTCGCAACCAGCGCATAGCCGGTGTTGGTGGGGTGGATGCCGTCCAGGCTGAAGAGACCACCGAGGTAGCCGGTGGTGGCGTTCACGTTGTTGATGGTGATGCCGGCACTCAGCTTCTGGAAGAAGGCGTGCATGTCAATGAGCGTGCCACCGACGGCGGCTGTTTGCTGCGCTATCACCTGGTTGTATTGGTCCTCCAGCGCCTGCACCTGCTGGACCTCGGCGGCTGTGAGCACTCCGGCTTCGTCGAGCGGCGTGGGTGTCTGCCCGCCGGCGATCGCCTTGAGCGCGGCCTGCACCTCCGAGAGTCCGTGCGCTGTGACCAGATCGCCCGCGGCGAGCCCCAGCTCTGTGCCGAGCTGTGCCGCCGGCACTCCGCTCTGCGTAGAGGCTTCCGCCAGCACCGTAGCCGACGGGGTGAGGTACGGAATGGCGGTCACGTCGGGGAGGTTGGCGACGATGAGCGTCGCCGAGCTTTGGCTGTGCAGCGTGGACATCAACTGGGTGAAATCGGTGGTGAAGCTCGCCAGCGGTGTCATGGAGGAGGGCATGCCGGTGCTATCGGCGATCAAGGCATCATTGCTGCCTATCCAGACGACGAGGGCGGAAGGCTTCAGCGCAATCGCCTCCTGAAGCTGCGTGTTCGTGTTCCCGGTCGGGAAGCCCAGGACTAGCGTGGTGATGATGTCTTCGTTGGAGGTGGGGACAGCCGTGGGCGCTGCGTTGATGAGGTCATGGAGATGGTGACCGGGCACTGCGAGGTCCGTAGGCTGCTGGGAAGGGTTGTCTCGTCCACTGGTAGTACCGGAGGCGGTGGTGACGACCGGAGGTGGGCCGACGCTGACCAGTTCCATGACAGCCGGGGCGCCTGGAGGCGCGATCAGCGGCAGCGTGATGGCCGCGTTTGCCTGTTGAGCGAACAGCGCAGCCCAGCCATGCGGTTGCTGGGTGTCGAGCAGCGAACCGTTCTGAAAGCCCGCGGCCAGCGAGTCCCCGATAAAGACGGTATTGGCGAAGTTGGGCGTCGCAGGGGGAGGCGGTGGCGGAGCCGGGTTCTTGGAGCTCCCGCAGGCGAGGAGCGCGCCGGTAAGAATAGTGGCGAGCAAGGAAGGCAGAAGCCCTGACAGGCGAAGACGGAACGGTTTACCGATGCGGCGCAATGGGGGTCACTCCCGGCACAGACGATCGCGCCTTACTCGAGGATATCCCACCTCGGAGGCGAGTATCCTTGTGGTCGCTTCCCGGAGGTGACGGCTTCGGAGCTGGTCTCTTTCGGCAACACGATGGTTCAGACCCCTACTATGCCCTCACTCGTTCTTAATCCGGACTGCTGTGCGATCAGACGCTGTGGCGTGCGCAGATTGCAGGTCTGGAGAGCTATGTCGACATCGCGGTGGTGGATATAACGCGGCAGTCGACGCTCTCGGAGATGGCTGAGGCGGTTCTCGCAGTAGCTCCGCAGCATTTTTCCCTCGCAGGCTTCTCTCTGGGCAGCCAAGTGGCGCTGGAGATTATGCGTACTTCGAAAGACCGTGTTGAGCGCTTGGAACTGCTAAGCGCTCAACACGGCGGACTGCTTCCTGCCGCGGCGACCGCCATTCGCCAGGCAGTCGAGATGATCGAGCAGGGTGGCTTCGAGCAGTATCTTGAGACGTCCTATCGGACGTATGTCGCTGAGCGCGGCGCCGACGATGCGATTCTGAAACGCTCTTATCGAGATGGCGCAGGCGGTCGGCAAGGATTCGGGTCTGCGTCAGATGCGGGCGCTGCTTGCTATCACAGCCCCTTTTTGCCCATCTGGACCAGATTCGCTGTCCAACGCCGATCATAGGAGGCGGGGAGGATCGCCGTACCACCCCCGCAGCCCATGAGCTTCTGTCGTAGGAGATTCCCGGATCCGAACTGGTGTTCATTCACGATTCTGGCCATTTCACGACACTCGAAAAAGCCGCAAGCGTGACCGACGTCTTGCAGCGTTGGATGACAGTCTGACCGACCGGAGGACCTCCTCTGTACACTGCACCCATATGCCCGCGTCCGATTCGAGTGAAGAATGGCACCACCTCACCGATTTGTACTCCGAGTTAGGTGACGAAGAGCTCCTTGAGCTGCGGGCTGCGTATGAGGACCTCACGGAGGTTGCACAGAACGTTCTTCGGGATGAGCTCCGTCGGCGCAAGCTTTCGGCCGACGAAGGGGCTCCTAGAGCTACTCTAAGAGCCGCGTCTTCTCAACCTGACTTGAACTACGAGGAAATCGCCGATCTTCTCCAGAAGGGTGGCGTCTCTGTGTGCGAGTGCGAGACATCGCAGGAAGCAGAGCTGTACTGCTATGTTCTCGAGCTCGCGAAGATCAAGGGTGTTGTTCTTCGCCGAGGCGAGAAGTTCGACCTCCGTCTGCCTCAGGTGAGAGTTGCTCCCGATGATGCGGAGCGCGCCAAAGCTTTACTTTCGCAACCAATCCCGGATGCGACGCGGAAGGATTTTGAAGAACAGTTCATATCTGGAGATTTCGAAATACCGGCCTGCAAGCGTTGCGGGTCAGCCGATGTTCTGCTGGAAGCGGTCGAGCCAACCAACCAATGGCGATGTGATAAGTGCGGAGCACGCTGGCAGGATCCTCCGCCCGCAGAATAGCCGGGCGTGAGCACACATGCGCGCGAAATTATGAGCGTTTCGCCAAATGGGGTTATTGCGGTTGCGAGCCGGTGTCTACACCAGATCTTCTCACTATGTAACTTGGGTGAGGATACGATTGGTGCGGTTGGGCGCGCCGTGTGGAGGCAGGCTTGAACAAAGAGCAGCGAGTGGTGGGCGTGATTCCGGCGCGGCTGGCGTCTACCCGGCTGCCGCGCAAGGTGCTGCGGACGCTCGCGGGCAAGCCGATGCTGGCGTGGGTGGTGGAGGCTGCGCGGGCGTGTTCGCGTCTGGACCAAGTGGTTGTCGCGACGGATTCCGATGAAGTGATGGCGCTGGCTGCGGCGCATGGGTGGAGCGCAATGCTCACCTCCGCTGCGCTCCAGAGCGGCAGCGATCGCGTGTGCGCCGTGGCCGGGAGCGTTGCGGCGGATATTTACGTGAACATCCAGGGAGACGAGCCGCTGCTGCTGCCGGAGCATATCGACGCGCTGCTGGCGCCGTTCGGACGACTGGGCGATGGTGCCCAGGTTTCTACGTTGTGGACGCACTGCCCCGCGGACGAGGTGGGCGATCCAAACGTGGTGAAGGTGGTGCTGGCCGAAGATGGGCGGGCACTCTACTTCTCCCGGACTGCGATTCCCTATTATCGTGATGGACAGGATCGGGACGGCGCGAGTGCGGCGCAGCATGCCAAGCACATTGGCATGTACGCGTATCGCAGGGCTGCGCTGGAGCGGTTTGCCTCGCTACCGGCGGGGCGTTTGGAGCAGATAGAGCGGCTGGAGCAACTGCGGCTGCTGGAGCACGGCATCGCCATCCACGCCGAGTACACGCCCTACGCGACCATTGGCGTGGATACGGAGGCGGACGTGGAGCGGGCGGCCGCGGCCTTAGCGTCCCGGCACGAGCGCATTTTCCCTCCGGCTAACGCGGAAATCTGAAACACTAGCGGCATGCCTGCTTTCACTGCCAGCCGTGTCTTCGCCGAGCGTATCGACCGCATTGAAGTGTCCGCCACCATGGCCATCACCGCTGAAGCGGCAAAGCTGCGCGCCGCGGGCGCTAACCTGATCGATTTCGGCGCCGGGGAGCCGCACTTCGCCACGCCCCGCCATATCAAGGACGCGGCGATCGCGGCCATCGAGGCGAACTTCTCGCGCTACACCAATGTGGCGGGGACGCCCGAGGTGCGCAAGGCGATCGTCGAGCGGCACGCCTGCGACTTCGGGTCGGACTACACGCCGGACGAGGCGGTCTTCACGACCGGGGGCAAGCTGGCGCTGTTCAATGCGATCCAGGTGCTGGTGGACCACGGCGACGAGGTTATCCTGCCGGTTCCCTACTGGGTCTCGTTCAAGGACATCATCCAGTACGCGGGAGGCAAGGTGGTGTACCTGCAGACGCAGGAGGCGGAGAACTTCCGGATTACGGCGGAGGCGATCGAGCGCGCGATTACGCCGCGGACCAAGGCGATCATCCTGAACTCGCCCTCGAACCCGGCAGGGTCGGTCATTGCGCGGGAGGACCTCGAACGCATCGTGCACCTGGCCCACGCGCGCGGCATCTATCTGCTGCTGGACGAGTGTTACATCTATCTCCAGTACAAGGACGCGCCAGTCTCCGGCGGCTCGTTCACGGACGGCAAAGAGCACCTGGTGGTGCTGGGATCATTATCGAAGACCTACGCGATGACCGGCTGGCGGGCGGGATTTGCGCTGGGACCGAAGCCGGTGATTGCCGCGATGGGCAAGCTGCAGAGCCAGTCGACCTCATCCACGGCATCGATGGTGCAGAAGGCGGCGGTTGCCGCGTTGACCGGATCGCAGGAGTGCGTGTGCGAGATGCGCGCCGACTATATTCAACTGCGCGATCGCATCGTGGGCCTGCTACGGGCGATCCCGGGCATCACCTGCACTATGCCGGAGGGCGCCTTCTACGCGTATCCGAATGTGTCGGCCTTTCTGCACGCCAGCGGCATCGCCACACCGGCTGAGTTGACAAAGCGGCTGCTGCACGAAGCGGGCGTGGTGGTAGTGCCGGGAGAAGCCTTCGGTACGGAGCAGCATGTGCGCATCTCCTATGCCGTGTCGCGTGAAGCGGTGGAAGAGGGTATGCGGCGCATGGCTGAGTTTTTCGGCAAGCACGGCGCATAGAGCCCGGGGGGACTCGGTACGACGGAGTGTCTCGTTGGAGCAATTGCCGGTTACCGGTGATACTAGCGCCCTCCCCACTAGCGAGGATTGGACGAGAGCAGCACGTCCTGCATCCGATACCATGAACAGACGATGAACAGTCCCCCCGATTTCAGGCCGGTCATCCTGGCCGGCGGCAGTGGCACACGCTTTTGGCCGCGCAGCCGTCGCGCGCGGGCCAAGCAGGTGCTGGCGCTCGATGGCGAGCGCACCATGATCCAGCGCACCGTCGACCGGCTTCGGCCGCTCGCGCGGCAGGAAGACGTCTGGGTTATCACCAATGAGCTACTTTCGCCGGCGATCTGCGGCCAGCTCCATGTGGTTCCGGAGAAGCAGGTGCTGTGTGAGCCGGCGGCGCGCAACACTGCGCCGGCGGCGGGACTGGCGGCATTCCTGATCGAGCGGACGGCGCCTGACGCGGTGCTGGGGATGTTTCCCGCCGACCACGTGATCGGCGATGAGCCGAAGTTCATCGAGGTGCTGAGGCGCGGTGCGGAGATCGCCGCCGCCGGCGAGACCATGGTGGTACTGGGGGTGCAGCCCACGCGGCCGGAGACCGGCTATGGCTACATTGAGACCGGTTCTCCGCTGGAAGAGCGCGCCGGGATTCAGGCCGGCGCCGGCGCGTTGCGCGTCCGCCGCTTTACCGAGAAACCCAATCTGCAGAAGGCGATGGAGTTCACCGAAGCCGGGAATTATTTCTGGAACAGCGGCATCTTCCTGTGGAGCGCGCGGACGCTGGCCAATGCGATGCGCGAGCATCTGCCGGAGACCGCGCCGTACCTGGAGCAGATCGCCACAGCATTCGGAACGCCGGAGTTCGAGCAGGTATTTGCCGAGCTATATCCCAAGTGCGAGAACATCTCCGTGGACTACGCGGTGCTGGAACCCCGGTCGGCAAAGGGAGAGCATCGTTCGAATCTTTATTGCCTGCCGGCGGACTTTGGCTGGAACGATCTTGGCTCCTGGGCTTCGCTCTACGAGCATCAACTGGCGCAGCAACCAGACACGCCCGGAGGCAATATCACCGAGAGCACCGGCAGGATTGCAATGGACGCGCATGGCAACTACGTGTACAGCCCGGACAAATTTGTCGCTCTGGTGGGCGTGGAAAACCTGGTGGTTGTGGATACCGGCGATGCGCTGCTGATCACGACGCGCGAACGCTCGCAGGATGTGGGCAAGGTGGCGAAACAGCTCGCCGCCTCCGGCACGGACCATCTGGTATGAGGTTGCGCAACACGCCGTGATTCTGCTTTCCTGAAAGCCTTCCATGACTGAAGCAACGATAGAAGCACCATCGATCAAATTCGGCACCGACGGCTGGCGCGGGGTCATCGGCGATGACTTCACCTTTAGCAATGTGCGTGCGGCGGCGGCGGCGATCGCCTGCTATGTGCGGGAGCGTGAGGACGCGAGTAAGGGTATCTGCATCGGTTACGATACCCGCTTTGGATCGCGGCGCTTTGCCGAGATTGTCGCCGCGGTGCTGGCAGAGGCGGGGATTCCGGTGCAGATGGCGGCGGGCGTTACGCCGACCCCGGCACTGTCGTACGCAGTGCGCACACGCGCCGCGGCCGGCGGCGTGATGATCACCTCCAGCCACAACCCGTTCCAGTGGAACGGCGTGAAGTACAAGGCGAGCTACGGCGGCTCCGGCAGCCCATCGATCATGGCGGCGATCGAGGCGTCGCTGGGGAGGCCGCTGCACCGGGCCGAGCGCAAGGCCTCGATCGTTGAGACGGACCTCTGCGCTCCTTACATCGAGGCCATCCAGCGATTTGCGGATCTCGACGCGATCGCCCACTCCGGGCTGCGCTTCGCCATCGATTGCATGTATGGCGCGGGCAGCGGGATTCTTGCGGGCATCTTCCGCAGCATCGGGGTGGATTTCGTGGAGATCCGCGCGGAACAGAACCCGCTCTTTCCCGGCATCAACCCCGAACCGATCGAGCCGCACGTGCGGGCGCTGCAGGATACGGTCGTTGCCGAAAAGTGTCAGGCGGGGCTGGTCACGGATGGCGATGCGGACCGGCTGGGCGCCGTGGACGAACATGGCAACTTCGTCGATCCGCACAAGATCTTCGCCATCCTGCTGCGCTGGCTGCTCGAACGCAAGGGATGGCCGGGCGGCGTGACGCGCGCCTTCAACACTACCAGGATGCTCGACCGCATTGCGGCGAAGTACGGCCGGCCGCTCTACGAGCATGGCATCGGATTCAAGTACGTCTGCGACCTGATGCTGGAGAAGGAGATCCTGATCGGGGGTGAAGAATCGGGGGGTATCGGCATCAGCCGTCACCTGCCGGAGCGCGATGGGCTGCTGAACTGTCTGCTGCTGGCCAACGTGATGGCCGATGAGAAGAAGACCCTCGGCGAGCTGGTCGAAAGCCTGCAACAGGAGTACGGCGAGCATCAGTATGGGCGCATCGATCTGCATATCGAAGACCGGATCAAGAACGCGGCGATTGCGCGCGCGAGAGCCGGAGTGGCGGATTTTGCCGGTATGCCGGTGTTGCGCGTGGAGACGCTGGACGGGATCAAGTTCTATTTGGACAACCCCGAGGCCAAGACGAAGCCAAATGCGGCCGAGAGCTGGCTGTTGCTCCGCGCCTCGGGCACGGAGCCGCTGCTGCGGATTTATTCGGAATCGTGCTCGCGGGAATCTGTGGCGATGCTGCTCGAGGCGGGGCGGGAGTTCGCGTTGGAGAGTGATACGCCGCCACAGGTCGTGCAATGAACGACACGATTATCTCTTACGTCGAAATGTGCCGACGGGAGGGCGCTAGTCTTCAGCGAGGGATGAACTATCGACTCGGCGGTCGCCACAGCGTCATCCTCATGTCACTTCGCAAGAATGCACCCTATAGGGATCGCGTAGAGGACTCCGGTACCACTCTTATCTATGAGGGGCATGATCAAGCGCGAGATCCGACTTGCCTTGACACAACAGTTATCGACCAACCAGAAAGGCGCGCCTCAGGCGCACTCACCGAGAACGGAAAGTTCCACAAAGCTGCCCAGGATGCAAAGACTCAGCTTCGTGAACCGGAGATGGTGAGGGTGTACGAAAAGCTCCATGAGGGAATCTGGGCGTACAACGGAATCTTCAAACTCATCGATTCCTGGCTCGAATCGGATGGGACGCGCTTTGTATTCAAGTTTCGACTGATCACTGTTGAAGAAGGTGACCTTCCGCTCCAGCCGCAATTCTCAGTGGAGCGCCGGAGGATTATACCGACGGCTGTAAAGCTCGCTGTGTGGAAGCGTGACAATGCCCGATGTGTGCAATGTGGCGCTACTGATGAACTTCACTTCGACCATGATCTTCCCTGGTCGAAAGGCGGTACCTCCCTCACTGAAGCAAATGTCCAATTGCTCTGTGCTCGCCACAACCTTCAAAAGAGTGACACGATCTTCTAGATCATAAGCGAAAAGGGTTGGGCTTCTCGACGTGCTCACTATCACCAACTGGGTCGCTAGCAGCTCGTGCCATTCTCTCACCGCAAGCGGTTGCCGGGAGAGGGGCCTTCGGTGTGGTGGGGGCTGGGATGGATTCTGGCGCCTAGGCGCTCCAGGACGATGGGCGGTACGAGGCCTTCGACCGAGCCACCGAGACGGAAGACTTCCTTGACCAGGCGGGAGCTCAGGTAAGAATACTTTTCGGCCGGCATCATGAAGACCGTTTCGAGCTCCGGCGCGAGGCGACGGTTCATCAATGCCATCTGCAGTTCATATTCGTAATCGCTAATGGCACGAATCCCGCGCAGCACCGCCTGCGCCTTCTGTTCGCGCACGAAGTCCACCAGCAATCCATCAAAGGTCGTCACCGACACGTTGTCGAGGTCGCTGGTCGCGGCCGTCAGCATCTCCTCGCGCTCCGGCACGGTGAAGAGCGGGCTCTTCTCCGAGTTCTGGAGAATCGATACGACCAGGTGGTCGAAGATCTTCGCGCCACGTGCGATGAGATCCAGATGCCCGTTGGTCATCGGGTCGAAGGTGCCCGGATAGATGGCTTTTACAGTATTCACGCAACCGTGAGTGTAAGCGGCCCGGCAGCGAACGTCCAGCAGCGAGGCTCTTGAGGTACCGGAGCATGTATTTTCATGAACTTGGGCGGTCTGAACACGCTTAACGCAACCAAAGTGTGGACGGCACGCCATATCCGCCCGTCGTACACTGTAAGACGATGTCTTTTGGTATATTGCATTGTATGGCAAAGGTGAGCGTGAGCTTCCGGACGGATGAGAAGAAGGTAAGGCAGCTCGACAAGCTGGCCAGGCAGCAGCGTTGCGATCGCACGCAGCTCATCGATGAGGCGATCGATTCCTACATCGAATACAGCAAATGGCAACAGGAGCAGATTCGAGCTTCCATCAGGGAAGCGGACGCCGGCATTTACGCAAGCGATGAAGAGGTGGCAGCTGCGTTCGCACGATGGCGCCGATGAAGGTGCGCTGGACGCCAAGGGCAATTGCTCTGCTTGAGAATGCCCGCAACTATATCAGCCAAGACAATCTGCATGCGGCTGAACAACAAGCAATGCGCATCCAGAATGCTGCTGCGAGGCTGCAGGAGTTTCCCTGGTCCGGCCGTAAGGGCAAGATGACGGGAACACGAGAAGTAGTGGTGCCGAGAACACCATTCTTGGTGCTTTATCGGGTCGATGCCGAACAGATTACGATTCTAGGCGTCTTCCATGGAGCAAGAAACTGGCATCTGGAATGAGCGCAAGAAGAGAGCGCGGCCTAGAGCCGCGCTCTTTCTAGCATGTGACGTTGAATTACGCCTGCGAACGGCGTCCGGCGGGGCGAACCGCCTCTTGCGCGACGGCTGCGCCGTTAAGGGGTACGGCAGGCACTTCGGCTTCCTTTACCGCGCCGATGCCCAGCTTCTGGCGCACCTGGTCGAGGATACGATTGTAGGTATCGCGATTGTCCTTCAGGTACTGGCGGACGTTCTCGCGGCCCTGCCCAATGCGCTCGCCGGAGAAGCTGAACCAGGCGCCGGATTTCTCCACCACGCCGTTGGCAACCGCCACATCCAGCAGATCGCCCTCGCGCGAGATGCCTTCCCCGTACAGGATGTCGAACTCGGCCTCGCGGAAGGGGGCGGCGACCTTGTTCTTGACGATCTTGACTCGTGTGCGCGAGCCGACGACTACGTCGCCCTCTTTGACCGCGGCGATGCGGCGGATATCGATGCGGACGGAGGAGTAGAACTTGAGCGCGCGGCCGCCGGTGGTGGTCTCGGGATTGCCGAACATCACGCCGATCTTCTCGCGGATCTGGTTGATGAAGATGAGGCAGGTGCGCGACTTGGAGACGGTACCGGTGAGCTTGCGCAGCGCCTGGGACATGAGCCGGGCCTGCAGGCCCATGTGCGAATCGCCCATCTCGCCGTCGAGCTCGGCCTTGGGCACGAGCGCGGCGACCGAATCGACCACCAGCACGTCGATAGCGCCGGAGCGGACGAGAGCTTCCGTGATCTCGAGCGCCTGCTCGCCGTAATCGGGCTGCGAGATGAGCAGGTTGTCCACATCGACGCCGAGTTTGCGGGCGTAGGCGGGATCGAGCGCGTGCTCGGCGTCGACAAACGCCGCCATGCCGCCGAGCTTCTGCGCTTCGGCGATGATCTGGAGTGTGATGGTGGTTTTGCCGGACGACTCCGGCCCGAAGATCTCGATGACGCGGCCGCGAGGCACGCCGCCCACACCGAGCGCGGCGTCAAAAGAGATCGACCCAGTGCCGATGACCGAGATGGGAACGATCGCCTCCTTGCTGCCGAGGCGCATGATGGAACCTTTGCCGAACTGCTTTTCTATCTGCGCAAGCGCCAGGTCTACTGCGCGGGAACGGTCATCAGCCACAAGTCTCTCCAGTTCGCATACCCGCGCCGCGGAAACCCTCAGCCGTGCGCGAGAGAAGGGCTTTTCAGGGGTCGGGACAACATCTTGTTACGCGATTTCCTCGATCATATCACTGGCGAAGCATAGGCGAAGATCGGCTCAGGTTACCTCCGTTGCAGAGCGCACGGACGTTGGTTGCAGGAGAGTGCACCGGGGGCTTCAGGGGTGCACGATGGCGCTGATGTCTTTGCTTTCCAGGATGCGTTTTGGAGCGCCGTGCCGGGCCACGGCCAGCGCCAGCAATTCTGCCTCCGGCGCGGACTACCGCGAGCCAATGCGTTCGCGTGTGGTGTTCGCCCGGGTGTAATCTTCCGCGCAGACGGAGAGACTGTATGCCATTGTTTATCTTGGCCGTAGTCATGTTCCTGACGAATCCAATGTCAGGGGATGGTTCTTCCACCTCTACGTTCCTTCTTGCGCATCAGACAGCGGATCGCCATGCCGCGCGCGACTCGCAGAAAAGCGCGGATACCATGCGAGCCGACAGGCCGAACCCCGATGCATCAGGAACCTACCACCTCGGATTCGACGTCGTGCCTCCTTTAACAACCTATTCGGTCCCTGCGGAGTTCACGGACGAGGCGAGCCGCACTAGGGTGGGCGGAACCTGCGTCGTTGCGCTCATTGTGGACGCGCAGGGAGTCCCTCGTAAAGTACATGTAAGCCGCTCGATTGCAGGCAGCGTTGCTCCGAGCTTGCGCTCTCTCGCGAAGGGTCTGGATGCGAATGCCGTCGATGCAGTGAAGCAGTATCGCTACCAGCCAGCGACCTATCACGGCAAGCCTGTGCCGTTTGAAACGACCATTGAAGTCGAGTTCGTGCCCTATTGAGACGTTTCATTCTCGCAAGAAAGCGAACGCAGGCCCTTCGACTCGCGGTCCGGAAAACGCAGGACGGCTCGCTCAGGATGGCATGTGTGCTACGGGCTGGCATCTGCGACATCTTGGCCGGATGGCGATGGCATCCCATCACCAGTTGCCAAGGAGGCTCCCATTCATGCCGAACAAATCCACGACAGAAGCAGCGAAGAAAGACCTGCGCGAAGGCAAGTCGGCTTCAACGGCCGCGGGGGAATTTGTCCGGGAGGAGATTGACCATGTGCGCGAAGGGAAACACGGAGCACGCTCGCCGCAGCAGGCCATCGCCATCGGACTGAGCAAGGCGCGACGGGCCGGCGTTCCGTTGAAACCACCCGCACCTGGAAAGGTCAGCGAGTCAAGCCGGAAGCGCTCGGAACATGATTACGAAAAAGGACAGACGGAACCGCAAACCAGCGAGGAGGGCTCGACCAAACGCGAGCCGAAAAACACCGCTTCGCACAGCGCATTGTCGCGCCAGGCGAAGAGCGCCGCCCGCCGGCGGGGTCAGACCGTTCACACCAAGACCGCCTAGCGTTTGAGCAGGTCCACGTGCTCATTCACGTCCTTAATGCGGAAGTAGCGGGCGAGCTGCGGGTGCTGGCGTTTGACCGCTTCGTACATCTCCCAGGCGACGCGGCGGTAGGAGAAGTGGCCCTGTGGGGCGGACCGCAATTCGGAGATATAGAGCGCCTCGGCAAAGTCCATCTTGAAGAGGGCGCGGCAGCGGGTGCCCAGGGGCAGCACATATTGGGCGGTGTGCGCGGCCTCCGGAGAGTCGCTGGCGGCGAGCGCGGCGAAGGCCTCATGCGCGGCGTGGGTAGCCTGCTCGTAGATGCCCACCAGTCCCGCCCGGTGCAGTCCATCCGGCGTATCCAAGCCATGGGCGGCGGTAAAGCCCTGCATCACTTGGATGCAGCGGCGGTGGCGGTGCATATCGCGGAAGCCGCCGATGTCCATGAGGATGTCGAAGCGCAGCGCGTGTCCGGAGGCGAACTCGCGCAGCAACTCATCATGCTTGCCGCGATTGTGAACGCCAAGGTCGAGGATCTCGGCGCGCCGCTTGGCTGAGAGCGCGGCAACGCCATCACGAACCTGACGATAGGAATAGTGGCAGGCGCCGTAGAGCAGCGTCGCGGCGATCTCGACCTCGAGCGATTCCGTTCCCCGGCCGAGTGTGCGCTCGACCAGATCGACCACGGGCGACTGTGCGATCGGCGCTCCGCCCATCAACTCGGCGGCCGCTTGCGCCAGTTCGCAGCGCGTCTCCAATTCGTAGACATTGGGCGACGCGTACTTGACCAGCGTGGGCGCCACCTTAACCTCGCGGCCGAGGAGCGATTCGGCGCGTGTCGCAAGCTCCTGGTTGATGCCGCGCAGGTCCGCGTAGAGTTCGGCCGCTTCTTCCGCGTGCACGTTCCAGGCAGGGCCGGTCGCGGCTGCGCGCAGACGCTCACCCAGTTCGCGTATCTCCGCGTGCGGATCGGAGAGCAGGCGCGAGACCTGCGTCTCCAGCGTGCGGGCGTTGACGATCTGTCCCAATGAGGTGTTGGCGGCGAGCGGCAGCAGGTAGCGGGCGACATCGAAGGCGCGGGCGCGCAACGTGCGCTCGAAGCTCTCCTGCTTCATCTCCTCCGGCTTGGGCGTGTGGTCGCGCATGGAGGCGAAGACGCCTTCGCTGACCTCGTGGTATGCGGTGAAGAGCGCTTCGACGGTGCGCGTGTAGGTCTGCTCAGCCTGGTACGCGGCGCCGAACGGCGGCAGGTACCAGCCGCTCTTCTGGAAGTTCTGGTACCGGGTGGAGCGCTCCTGCCCGTCCCAGCGCTGCTCGTCCACCAGCACGATGGCGGCCAGCAGCGAGAGGCGCTCGATGGCGAACGCGACGTGCGCCAGGTCGGCGATGGAGCGATGGCCGTACTGGAAGTAGAAGGTGTTAAGAAACTGCTCGGCGCGCTGGCTGCTGATCTCGCGCAGAGACTCCTTCATCGAAAGCGAGGACCGCGAATACCTGGCCATGGCGTAGGCCAGGACCTCTGGGTCCGCACCATGCACGGCGAAGACCTCGGTCTGGTTGCGCGGACGCTCGTTCGACGCGGCGGCTGCGATGGGAGCGAGGGCGGAGGGCGGCGCGGACATATGTGCATACAGCATACCCGGCACGGTCGTATCGGCGAAATCTGCGGTCACTGCGCCAAGCTACAATTCCAGACACCAAACGCCTGAGGTGATGGATGCGGACGTCGCACGTGATTCTAGCCACGCTGGCACTCTTCTTTGCGACTGCCAGCCTCTCCGCGCAATCGCCGTCGGCCAGCAGTCTCGCTGCACTCAAATCGTTTTACGTATCCGGATTACAACGGAATGGCATTGTGGGCAGCAGCCTGGTCCTGATCCACGATAACCGGGTTGTGCTGCACGAGAACTACGGCCTGCAGAACCTGTCACCGGCTCAACCGGTGAACGACGATACGACCTATCACTGGGCATCGATCACCAAGACCTTCACCGGAATCGCCATACTGCAGCTTCGCGATCGCGGCCTGCTTTCACTCGACGATCCACTGCTCAAGTACATCCCGGAGCTTGCCGCGGTCCATGATACCTACGGCCAGGTCTCCGCTATCACCATCCGCCAGGCGATGTCTCACTCCAGCGGATTTCGCGATGCCACATGGCCATGGAGAAGCGAGCCCTGGCAGCCGTTCGAGCCCACGCAGTGGTCGCAGATCGTTGCCATGCTGCCGTACACCTCCGTCGAATTTGCGCCCGGTTCCCGCTTCAGCTACTCCAATCTTGCGGTCGTGTTCCTGGGCGAGATCATCGAGCGCCTCTCCGGCGAACCCTACGAGGTGTATATGGACAAGAATGTCCTCAAGCCGTTGGGGATGGAGCGTTCGTATTTTGACCGGAGCCCGTATCACCTGCTGCAGTACCGGTCGCATAGCTTCGATCGGGAGCATGGCAAGCTTACGGAAGATCCCTTCGACTTCGATACGGGCATCACCCGGGCCAACGGAGGCCTGAACGCTCCGCTGCCTGACATGGTGAAGTACCTGAATTTCCTGCTGGGAGACCCCGCGCATCAGGCGGAGTATGACGCAATTTTGAAGCGCTCTTCGCTCGAAGAGATGTGGAAACCGATTCTGCCCGTGGTTGCCGATGCCGATTTTCCCTCGCGGTCCGACGCACACGACTACGTTGCGGCCAGCTTTTTTGTTCATACGGATGGCAAGGTGCGTCTGATTGGCCACCCCGGATGGCAGAACGGATTCCGCAGCCACTTCTACATCGACCCTGCATCCCGGAGCGCCTACATCGTGGCCTACAACACGGATGCGCTGAGTGCTACCCAGAACACCCGCAGCTTCGATGAGCAGTTGCGGGACTACCTTATCGACCACTTCTTCGCGAAACAAAGCGAATAGAGCGGTTCCGCTGGCAGGAGCGGCGGTGTTCAGTGTTGGCGATTGCCTACGGGGAATTCCTTCGCTAGTCTTAGGGCGAACGCAGGGCGCAAAGACGCTTCTCAGCTGGGGGCCTGAAGTTGTCTCATCGACCGGACATTGACTGTGTCAAGGGTGAGAACCCGCCCGTCGAAGCGGGTTTCAGGTCCTTCGCCGTAGCCGCAAAAGCATATATGAGACCGCTTCCAACCGACGTGCCGGATGTCTTATCCACGGTAAAGCACCGCCCGTGGCCGTTGCCCAAGCGCCCCTGGACGATGACCCAGCGCTGGAACGACCTGCTGTTCGCGCACTGGCCCCTTCCGCCCAGCGAGATTGCGCACCTGTTACCCCCGGGGTTGGTGGTGGACACCTTCGATGGCTCGGCATGGCTCGGCGTGGTCCCCTTCTGGATGGATCGCGTCCGCATGCACGGCGTCCCCAGCGTGCCCGGCGCTAACCGTTTTCCAGAACTGAATCTCCGCACCTACGTGCGTGAGGAGGGGACGAACCTGGCCGGGGTGTACTTCTTCTCCCTGGACGCAGCGAATCCGCTGGCCGTCTCCATCGCCCGCCTGTTCTTCCATCTGCCCTACTATTGGTCGCATATGGATCTGCGCGAGCAGGAGGGCGGGCGGTTCGTATATGAGAGCGAGCGCCACCTGACCAAGCGGCCGGTGCGCTTCTGCGCAGAGTATCGCAGCCTGGGGCCGACGCGGGCGCTGGCGCAGAGCACGCCCGGCACCATCGAGTACTTCCTGACCGAACGCTACCGGCTGTACACCAGCGGCAAGAAGGGGCGGCTGCTGCAGGGCGACATCCATCACGTTCCCTGGCCGCTGGAAGCAGCGGAGGCGGAGTTCAAGGCCAACGATCTGCCGGCGGCGCACGGGCTGCATCTGCCGGATACGCCGCCGCTGCTGTTCTACGCGCGCGAGCTGGTGGTGTATCTCTGGTCGCTCGAGCCAACGCGCGCGCTCAAAGCGCTGCGGGCCCGGCCTGCGCTGAGCGCCGAGCCTCTATAATCGGCTGCAAATCAGAGCTTTCGAGAAGGACAGCCATTGATGAAAGAGTTGGAAGGCAGGACGGCGCTGGTAACCGGCGCCTCTCAGGGAATCGGCCGCGCGTGCGCGCTGGAGTTGGCGCGTCGCGGAGCGCGTGTGGCGCTGGCAGCGCGTCATGAAGAGAAGCTGCGTGCGGTGGCGGAGGAGATCTCCGCCGCGGGCGGCACGGCCGAGGTGTTCGTCCTGGATATCGCGGACGAGGCCTCGATCAAAGTCGCGGCCAAGGCTGCGCTGGGCCACTTCGGCGCGGTGGAGATCCTGGTGAACAACGCCGGCATCACCAGGGACGGGCTGCTGCTGCGGATGCGGCGCGCGGACTGGGACGGCGTTTTGACGACGAATCTGACAGGCGCCTTTTTGTTAACGCAGGCGCTGGTCGGCTCCATGATCAAGGGACGCTGGGGGCGCGTCATCAATATCGCGAGCGTGGTGGCAGAGACCGGCCAGGCGGGCCAGGCGAACTATGCCGCCAGCAAAGCGGGGCTGATCGGCTTTACCAAGTCGCTGGCGCGCGAGGTGGCATCGCGCAATATCACGGCCAATGCGGTGGCGCCAGGGCTGATCGAGACGGCGATGACGGCGGTGCTGGACGAGAAGCAGCGCAGCGCGATGCTTTCCGTGATCCCGATGCAGCGGCCGGGCACGGATGTGGAGGTGGCGCATGCCGTGGCCTTTCTGGCCTCGGAGCAGGCCGGCTACATCACCGGACACGTGCTGGATGTGAACGGCGGAATGTACATGGGCTGAGAGCAGCTAGA
This sequence comes from Acidobacteriaceae bacterium, assembly GCA_051001135.1. Taxonomy (GTDB): domain Bacteria; phylum Acidobacteriota; class Terriglobia; order Terriglobales; family Acidobacteriaceae; genus CAWHMN01. The sequence continues at coordinate 2,296 of JBPCNO010000013.1, read as the reverse complement.
AGCTGCTCTTTAGCTGCTCTTACGCTGCGGGGACGCCGGGCATGGGGCGGTCGAAGGGATTGCGTTTGTCGTGTTGGAAGCGCCGGAACTGGCGGCGCTTCGCAATCTCGGCGTTTATCTCCGCGCCGATCAGGATAAAGAGCGCGAGCACGTAGAACCACAGCATCAACATGATGACCGCGCCGAGCGAGCCATACGTCTTGTTGTAGTTGGAGAAGTGGTCGAAGTAGTAGCTCATGATCGCCGACGCCCCGAAGAAGCCGAGGACGGCCACAATCGCTCCGGGCAGAGTGGAGACGAAGCGCTGCTTGCGATTGGGTCCGAAGTAGTAGAGCAGCTCGATGGCAACCACGCTTGCGAGAAACATAGCCACCAGGCGCAGGAACGGCCACATATCCGCGAACGCCTCCGGTACCGGGAAGAGCTCCGCTAGGAAATGGCCGAAGTGCGGGCCGGCGATAACACAGAAGAGCGCGACCATGCTTAGGCCCCCAGTGGTGAGCGTGAGCAGGAGCGCCTGCACGCGGTCGCGCCACCAGCTTCGCTCCTTGATGACGTCATACGCGATGTTGAGCGCTTCAATGCACGCTGCGAAGCCGCCGGTGGCCGACCACAGATAGCCCAGGATGCCGATAGAGAGCAGTCCGCCGTGATGAGGCGTGAGGATACTGGCGAGGATGGTCTCGACCATGTGCATGGAATCCGGCGGAACGAAGGTCGCGAGCAGGTCAAGCAACTGGTCGAAGAGGTGCGGGATGGGCAAATAACCGAGAAGCGCAGAGATGATGGCCAACAGCGGCACCAGCGATAGCAGAAAATAGAAGGCCATGGCCGCAGCCACGGTGAAGGCCCGCGTGCGGAAGAGTTCTTCGTAGACGACGCCGGCGATCTGGGTCGTCGACCGTCTCCATTCTCCAAAGTGAATAACCACACACTCCCCAGGGCACGCGGAGAGCGCGCCACTATTCCGATGCAGGACGCTCACCTGCGAGATGCGCCGCCGCCGGGAATCATTGTCGCGCCGCATCGGCATTCCACAGTCAGGCGTATATCAGACGATCTGGCGCTGCCTTGCCTGCCATAGGATTCCTGCGCCATACTTCAGCGTCGATACCGGAGGTGGAATTTTGGATCGGAACTTATGTCAGACGACGCGAGTAGGGTACCGGCAGCATGGAGTAGCCGCGGGCCTGCTGGCGGGGATGCTGTTGACTCTCCTGATCTCCCTCCCGCAGCAGGCGGCTGCGGCTGCGGGACCTCAGACCGTGAGCTTCAAAAGCGGAAATGAGACGGTGCACGGGTTGCTGTATCTGCCGGCGGCCGGCGCCAAAGCGGCAGGCGGAAAGCATCCCGCGATCATCGTCATCCACGAATGGTGGGGGCTGAATGATTGGATCAAAGAGCAGGCGGAAATGCTCGCAAGCCACGGTTACGTGACGCTTGCGGTAGACCTCTACCGCGGGCAGGTGGCGACCGATCCCGAGACGGCCCACGAGCTGATGCGCGGACTGCCGCAGGACCGCGGGGTACGCGATCTAACGGCGGCGGCAGCCTACCTGGCCGGCCGCAAGGACGTCGACGCGCAGCGGATCGGGGCCATCGGCTGGTGTATGGGCGGGGGGTATGCGGTGCAGCTAGCGGTGGCCGATCCGACGCTGCGCGCCGTCTCGATCAACTATGGAGCGCTGCCAACCGATCCGTCGGCGCTGGCACAGATCCACGCCGCGGTCCTGGGAAACTTCGGCGGCCAGGATAAAGGCATTCCTGCCGCCAGTGTGGAAGCGTTCGCCGCTTCGCTCAAAAAGTTGGGGAAACAGGTGGATGTCAAGGTCTATCCGGACGCGGGGCACGCGTTTGAAAATCCGAACAACAAGACGGGTTACCGGCAGAAGGATGCCGACGATGCGCAGCGCCGCTCAGTTGACTTCTTCGCTAGTACGCTTGGTGGTACCGGGAAGTAAACATTACGGAAGGTGTAGATCCTATCCAACTTTCAGCTAAGGCTTTAGGGCACTTAGGTCGTATGTAGGGAAAAAATTGGCGGTTATACGAAAAAAGTTCTTGCTTGTCCTATTTACGGCGTGTTAACTATACAGCCAACAATATAAATACAACACTCTGCCGCTCGCGATTGAGCAGTAGGGGTGTGAGCGAGGTGCCAGACACAGATGATGCAGATCGGGACGACGATTCGAGGTTATCGGCTGCAAAAGGGGATGTCACAGGGAGATATTGAAAAGCGTACCGGCCTGCTGCGGTGCTATCTCTCACGGGTAGAAAACGGACACACAGTGCC
>JBPCNO010000012.1:0-5571 GCA_051001135.1 Acidobacteriaceae bacterium | reverse complement strand
TCCAGCGCTCGCCGAACTTGCCCGCCGAGAGCACCACTACGCGGTCTCCGGGCGAGGTCAGGTTGGCCACCGACGCTTCCATGGCGCCGGTGCCGGAGGCGGAGAGCAGGATTACGTCGTTGCGGGTGCCCACGAAGGTCCGTAGCTGTTCCAGTACGCGCTGGTAGAGCGCGCGAAACTCCGGTGTGCGGTGGTGGAGATCGGCCGCGGCCATGGCAAACTGCGCTGCGGGAAGCAGCGGCGTAGGGCCGGGAGTAAACAGACGGGTCTTGCGAATCATCGTAGGCGCATCCTCAAAGTGCTGTGCGGCGCAGTGTGGTGTGGTCTAGTGCAATTGTACTGAGCGGGCCGGATTGCCCGGAGTTTCTATAATGGAAGGTTGGCTTGCAGAAAGCCCCCGGGGGAGAGCACGCACCTATGATCAATGCAGGAACCAATGCAGGGACCATCGCAGAGCGCATCAATCAGGACATCATCACCGCCATGAAGGCGCGCGATGCGGAGCGGGTCACCACCCTGCGCATGGTGAAGACTGCGATCAGGAACAAAGAGATCGACAAACGCGAGCCGCTGACCGATGCCGAAGCGCTGCAGACGCTGACCACCATGATCAAGCAGCGGCGCGAGTCCATCGACCAATTCAACAAGGGCAACCGTCCGGAGCTGGCTGCGAAAGAGGCGACCGAGATCGAGCTCATCGAGGCCTACATGCCCAAGGCCGCGGGGGAGGCCGAGATTCGCGCCCTGGTGCAGGCGGCGGTGGGCGAGGTGACCGCGTCGAGTGGCCACAGGCCGAGCGCGAGAGAGATGGGCACGGTGATGAAGGCGGTGCAGGCCAAGATCGCAGCCAGCGGCGTGCGTGCCGAGGGACGGCTGGTGAGCGAGTTGGTGAAAGCTGAGCTGACGCCGACTGCATAAGTTCCCCCGCGGGCAGAACAGGGGCTGACGGCGTCACGCGTCCGCTGGAGCTATTCGAGCGTCACCCGCACGAAGGCATTCTCGGGCAGCTCGCCTTCCAGCAGATGAATCACACCGTTTTTTACGAAGCCCCGCAGGACGGTTGCCTTGCGCGCCGGGCTGGCCGAGCGGGACGGTGCAGGGGGACGAGCGATCTTTGGGGTTTCTGCGTCTGCGGCTGCACCCGCAGCCGCCGCACGGACCGGCGCTTCCACCACCGTTCGGCCGGTTCCGCGGTCCATGGCCAGATTCGCCAGCCGGTCAGCCCCTTTGTTCTTTCCCCGCAGCACATGCTGGATATTGAAGCGCTCCAGCCGGGCTACCCGGCGCTTGGCCTCCTCCCACAGCGGCCGCAGCTCCGGGCTGTTCACCCGGTATTGCCCTTTCATCTGCTTCACCATCAGCTCGGAGTCGGCCACCACGCGCAGCCTGGGGTGCCCATGCGTCAGCGCGTATTCCAGTGCGGCCAGCATGCCGGAGTATTCCGCGAAATTGTTGGTCTTTACCCCTAAAAACTCGCTCAGCTCCGCTACCGGAGCGCCGGACTCGTGCTCCAGCACCACCCCGAATCCCGCCGGACCGGGGTTGCCGCGCGATCCGCCGTCACAGTGCGCGATCACCCACCCGGGCGCACCTTCGGCGGCCGATGCTGACTTGGAAGTGGAGGCTCCGGAGCCCTCATCCCCCCATAGAAACCGTTCATTCATAGGCACGAGTGTAGCGAAGCTGGGCACGGATGGGCGACGAGCGAGCGTATGTCTGGTGGATTACGTACACTGTGTGCCAAACAACGGCGGCGACGCTTTCCTAAACGTGAAATATTGCGGCCTCCCACCCTTCGCGACCGAAGACCGGCCGCTCAGGATGGGGCACCCGGCTGGGATACCTGCTCAGGGGCAACCTTTGTGCCAACAGCAAAAGATTTTGCTTACAAATGGCCCGCTCGCGCGTCTACGCATGTAGCCCTGGCGGCCAGCTTTCCCCTGGGCTGATGGGAGTAGATTGCAGATGGCGACGGATGTTCTCAGGATTGCGCCGGGTACCCTGGACGGGGGTCTTTCTCAAAGCAGGGCTCAAGCTACCGCCGGGCGGGGACTACAATCCCGCACTAGAATGGCGGCGAGCGCGGAAGAACGGGCATCGGAGACGGAGCTGATCCGTCAGGCGCAGAAGGGCTCGCGCCCAGCTTTCGACGCCTTGGTGCGCCAGTACGATGGCGCGGTGCTGCGCCTGGCGCTGCACCTGCTGGGCTCCGAGTCCGACGCGCAGGACATCTCGCAGGAGGCCTTCCTCAAGGCCTACCGCTACATCGGCAACTTCCGCTTCGAGTGCTCCTTCTACACCTGGATCTACCGCATCGTCACCAATCTCTGTCTGGACCTGATGCGCCGCCGCAAGACCCGCCGGGAGGACCAGGCGATCATCATCGACTCCTCCGGCGAAGAGCTGGATCTGATGGGCACCGTCTCGGATGAACGCGCTTCGGCAAATCCGGCCCGGGAGCTGGAGCGCAAGGAGCTTGGCGCCCAGATCCAGGCCGCTCTGGGCACGCTGACCCCGCGCGAGCGCATGGTCTTCGAGCTGAAGCACTACCAGGGTCTGCGCCTGCGCACCATCGGCGAGATGCTGCAGACCACCGAGGAGACGGCCAAGAACACGCTGTTCCGCGCGACCAAGAAGCTGCGCGCCAATCTGGCGGTGATCCGGTGAGTTGGCGCTCCGCCACCGGCCTGGGCAAGCACCCCTTCGATCCCACCCCCCTCGACTGCGAAGCGGCGCGCGAGCACATCACTCTGTTCCTTTATGGCGAGCTCTCCGACCAAGGCTGCCACGCGCTGGAGCAGCACCTGGCGGGTTGCCCCGCTTGCCGTGAGGAGTTGCAGATTGCGCAAACCATGTCCGGCGCCATGACGGTTCTGCCGGTAGCGGAGCCTTCGGCGGGTTTGCTTGCACAGACGCGTCTTCGCCTGGACGAAGCGCTCGATCGCATGCCTCGCCCCTCCTGGATGCAGCGCGCGCGGCAGTCCATCCGTACCGACTTTCGCCTGTTGCGCACGGCGCCCGTGGCGGCGGCCACCCTGCTCTGCGGCGGCATGGCTCTGGGCGGCTTTGCCGGCTACCATTCGGTCCACCGCACTCCGCCGCCCCTGGTTGACAGATTCGACGGGCCGATCGCCGTTGCGGGCGTCAGCAGCGTCGCCCTGCAGCCGGACTCCGGCCTGGTGCAGGTGGAGTATCTGCGCCTGATGCCGGAGGTGGCGGTGGGCTCGGCGGAAGACCCGGCCATCCGCGAGCTGCTGGTGGCCGGCGCACGCAGCCCCATGGGCCCGGCGGTCGCGAGCAGCGCTCTGGGCTTGCTGGCGAGCGCCTGCGGGAATGGACGCGACTGCGGCAATGACGATACGGTCCGCAACGCCTTTCTGGTGGCGCTACGCTACGATCCCAGCTCCCAGGTGCGCCAGCAGGCGCTGCACGGCCTGGCCTCCTATGTGGCCGACGATATGCACGTGCGCGATGCCATGCTGGAGGCGGTCCTCGATGACAATGACCCCGCGGTCCGTTCCGAGGCCATCGCCATGCTTGCCCCGGTCAGCGCGGACTCCAGCGTCCGCCAGGTGTTGGGCACCGTGGCCTCCCAGGACGGCAATCCGCGCATCCGCACCGTCTCGCAACAGGTGCTGAACCAGATCCCGCAGATCCAGTAAGCCCCACCGGCCTGAATCAGCTTCGCCAAGGCTACCCTTGGCGCTAGAATGAGGCGCGGGATCGTACGGTGACAATTGGGTGACATTCCCGCATCGCTGCCGTCTTACAAGCGTTGTCTATCCTCCTTCTCTCCAGGAGTTTCCCCGCATGGCCCCGCCTCGCTGGCTGCACCTCTCGGCCGCTTTCGCCGCGCTCGCGCTGGCGCCCGCGCTCTCTCCTGCCGCGATGGCGCTGCAGGAGGCCGACGAGCCTCCCCCGCAGTTCACCACGATCAGCGTATCTTCCGGCTATCTTGGCGTAGATATTCGCGATGTGGACGCAGAGAGCGCGCAGCGGCTCAAGGTCAAAGACGTGACGGGCGCGGAGATCATTGCGCTCGATCGCGATGCGCCCGCCTGCAAGGCCGGCCTGCGCAAGGGCGATGTCATTCAGTCCATCAACGGGCAAACCATCGCCGACTCCGAGATGTTGCGCCGGGTGATGCGCGACATGCCGGTGGGCAAGCACGTAAGTGTCGCCTACCTGCGCGGCGGCAAGCCGATGACGGTAAATCTGCAGCTCGCCGACCGCGAGGCGCTGGCGGAGCAGGCCTGGGCGCGTCACTTTCATGTACCGGGCCCGGATGCCACGCCCCTCATCTCCGGCTTTGCCTCGCAGCACACCTTCTGGAACGGCGCTGCACCCGAGCCCTCGCCAGACCAGAAGCTGGTCTACGTGGGCGCCCAGGTGGATCCGCTGGGAACGCAGCTCGCGAAGTTTTTCGGCGTCAAGGCCGGCTCCGGGCTGCTGGTGAAGAGCGTGGAGGCCAGGAGTCCCGCGGCGCTGGCAGGACTGCAGGCGGGGGATATCATTCTGCGCGCGAATGACGCGCCGCTGGCCGGACCCGCCGAATGGCTGGAGGTGCTGCGCAGCAATCCGGGCCGCCCGGTTTCGCTCTCCGTGATGCGCAACCACCGCACACGAAATCTTTCGATCACGGTCGAGGGGCCGCGGACGAATTCCATGCTGCGGGATCGATACGAGGGGCCGGACGGCTCCGCGCAACTCGAGCGGTTGCTTAAACTTTGGCGCGAAGGCTCCGTCCGCGTGACCGATGACAACGCCGAGGCCGGCGGCAGTTAACCGCAGACCGGGAGTCGGCCATTCTGCACGGATTGGAAGGCTATAATCGAGAGATAGCCGTCCATGTCCACTGTTCTCACCACTCCACCTGCCCGCGCTCGCAAGAGATCGCCGGTCAAGGCTGCAAGACGCAAGCTGCGCGAGCTTGGCATCGTGGGCCATGCGCTCGCCTCCACCCGGCATCCGGTGATGGCGCAGATCGTGCCCATGCGCTTCTGCAATCTCTCCTGCGCCTACTGCAATGAGTACGACAAGGTCTCCGAGCCGGTACCCATCGCCGAGATGCTGCGGCGCATCGATCACCTGGCGCGGCTGGGCACCAGCATTATCACCATCTCCGGCGGCGAACCGCTCACCCACCCCGAGCTCGACCAGGTCATCGCACGCATCCGCCACCATGGCAGGCTCGCCGGCATGATCACCAACGGCTACTTCCTGATGCCGGAGCGCATCGAGCGCCTGAACAGGGCCGGGCTCGACCACATGCAGATCTCGATCGATAACGTGCAGCCGGATGAGATCTCGAAGAAGAGTCTCAAGGTGCTGGACAAGAAGCTTCAGTTTCTCTCCCAGTACGCCGAGTTCCACGTCAACATCAACTCCGTGGTCGGCGGCGGCATCAAGAATCCGCAGGATGCACTCACCATCGGCCACCGCGCTCTTGAGCTGGGCTTTGCCTCCACCATCGGCATCATCCATGACGGGGACGGTCGACTGCAGCCGCTGTTGAACGAAGACCGGCGCGTTTACTCCGAGATGGCGAAGCTGGAGAAGAAGAACTCCTCG